>NZ_JBRIMB010000017.1:0-85341 GCF_052977265.1 Shewanella sp. 0m-8
CCCCAGAACAGTAAAACCAAGGCCTCAACGGTATGCCAAAAATAAAAATGCCGTTCACCTTAAGTGAACGGCATTACCTCATTATGAGACGTTTTATATGACTAACTTGATATGAAAGCTTATATGAAGAGCTCAGTGGGTTTAGCGCTTAACCTAGGACTAAATAGTCTAATATCAGTGCAGTAAACAACACAAAACCCGCCCAGTTATTATTTAAAAAGGCAGTAAAGCAAGGTCCACGTTCGCGGCCATAAATCAATTTTTGTTGATAAACACCAAAACCAATGAAGGCCAAAATACCTAGGCCGTAAATCTCACCCCGGCCAGCAAGCATGCCCGCAATAATAAAGCAGCTTAGTGCCGCAAACTGAAACGCTGCAATAATCTGCCTGTCGTAGCGGCCAAATAGAATCGCTGTAGACTTAATACCAACCTTCAAATCATCATCGCGGTCCACCATGGCGTACATGGTGTCATACGCCACAGTCCAGCACCAGTTAGCAGCAAATAGCCACCACGCTTCAATCGGTACCGCGCCAGTTTGGGCTGCATAGGCCATAGGAATAGACCAGCTCCACACTGTGCCGAGGAACATTTGCGGCATATTAGTGTAGCGTTTGGTAAAGGGGTAAATAATGGTAAGAATAATACCGACAATAGAAAGTTTGACCACCAGAGGATTGAGCATTAGCACTAAAGCGAAAGCAAGCAGTGCCATGACGACAAACAAGAGTAGCGCCTCTTTACTTGAGACTTCACCGCTCGCGAGCGGTCTGGCTTTAGTGCGCTCCACATGCGAGTCAAGATCCCTATCGGCATAGTCGTTGATGATACAGCCGCAGGCTCGCATCACCACCACGCCGATAACAAAAATAATAAAGACCTTAAGATCGGGCAAGCCACCAGCGGCAAACGTTAAGGCCATCAAACAGGGCCACAATAACAACAAGGTACCAATGGGACGGTCCATACGCGCGAGTCGCATATAAACGTCTAGTTTATCCCTTACATTCATGATTAGGCTCTCCTACAACGTCTTCGGCCTTAGTTTTGTAACCGCATTATGACTGAGCTGTAACAGTATTCAACCAGTATTGAGATAAATAAAATCAGTGCCGGTTTTATCGGCTAAAAATAAGGCTGAGCTTCACGCTCAGCCTTAGATTCAATGGTCGTTAATCGCGTAATATCCAAGCTGCTATCTATAACTGCTTAGCTGTATTACACCTTCTCTAAACGGGCGTAAGCGATCACTAACCACTTGCTGCCCACGTCGAAAAAGTTAACCTGAATACGTGCCTGCGCACCACTACCTTCATAATTGGTCACTGTGCCTTCACCAAATTTCGGGTGCATAACACGTTGACCTATCTTAAAACCTGAATCATTGAAGCTATCGTCTTGCTTGCTAAAGCGAGTGCTCACTGCAGGCGCTGACACTTGAGTGCGCATGCGGATCTCTTGCACATATTGCTCTGGGATCTCTTTAACAAAACGCGACGGTCTCGCAAAGCTTTCACGGCCATAGATACGTCTAGACTCAGCATAAGTGATATACAGCTTTTGCATGGCGCGGGTCATACCCACATAACAAAGGCGGCGCTCTTCATCGAGACGATCCCCCTCATCAATCGCCATTTGGCTTGGGAATAAACCTTCTTCAACCCCTGCCATAAATACCATTGGGAACTCAAGACCTTTGGCCGAGTGCAATGTCATCAATTGCACCGCATCGGTAAACTCGTCCGCCTGGCCTTCACCGGCTTCTAATGCCGCATGCGACAAGAAAGCATTAAGCTCACCCATATCTTCAATTTCTTCAGGCATCACAAAGCTGCGTGCAGCCGTGACCAATTCTTCTAAGTTCTCAACACGAGCGCGCGCCTTTTCACTCTTCTCCGCTTCATACATCGCCTTAAGACCCGATGTTTGAATAACATGGTCTGTCATGCGGTGCAAAGATTGCTCGTCGGTGTCCATTCGCATGGCGATAATCAAATCCATAAAGCCACGCACTGCATTCGCGGCGCGCCCAGCAAGGACTTTCTCTTCTAGTAAGCGAACACTCGCTTCCCACAAGGTCATCTCTTGTTGGCGTGCAGTCGTGCGAATAATGTCTAAGGTACGGTCGCCAATACCACGGGTTGGGGTATTCACCACACGTTCAAAGGCGGCATCATCATTTTTATTGTTGATAAGCCTTAAGTAACCCATGGCGTCTTTAATTTCTTGACGCTCGAAGAAGCGCAGGCCGCCATAAATACGATAGGCGATACCTTTGTGTAGCAAAGCTTCTTCCAATACACGTGACTGAGCGTTTGAACGATATAAAATGGCGCAATCTTCAAGCTTGCCGCCTTCATCTTGCCAGTCAGTAATGCGACCAACGATAAAGCGCGCTTCATCCATTTCATTAAACGCACAATACAGCCCTATCGGCTCGCCGTCTTTGTCGTCGGTCCACAGTTTTTTGCCCATGCGGTCTGGGTTATTGGCAATCAGCTCATTCGAAGCATTAAGGATATTGCCGCTTGAACGGTAATTTTGCTCTAATCGAATGGTTTGCGCTGCAGGGAAATCAGCTAAGAACTTATGTAAATTTTCAACCTGAGCGCCACGCCAGCCGTAAATAGACTGGTCATCATCACCAACGATCATCACGTTGGCAGTTGAACCTGCAAGCACGCGGATCCACGCATATTGAATGGCGTTGGTATCTTGGAACTCGTCCACCAATATGTGCTTAAATCTATCTTGGTAATGATCCAAAATATGCGGTTTGTTGAGCCATAACTCATGCGCTCTTAGCAGGATTTCAGCGAAATCTACCAGGCCAGCACGGTCACATGAGTCTTGATAGATTTGGTAGATCTTCAGTAAGTTTTGCTCAATCGGAAAACCGCCAGCATCGATATGCGATGGGCGTAGACCTAAGTCTTTCTTACCATTGATATAACCTTGAGCTTGTCTTGGCGGATACTGCTTCTCATCCAAGTTAAGGCTTTTTAGGATACGTTTGATTAGACGCAGTTGATCGTCTGAATCTAAGATCTGGAAGCTCTCAGGAAGATTAGCATCTTTATAATGGGTACGTAGCAATCTATGGGCTAAGCCGTGAAAGGTGCCGATCCACATACGGCCCACATTGCCACCAGCGACTTTTTCAACTCGCTCGCGCATCTCTTTCGCCGCTTTATTGGTAAAAGTTACCGCTAAAATGGCATAAGGGCTTTGCTGTTCAACCTGCATCAACCAGGCAATTCTATGGGTTAACACCCGCGTTTTGCCACTACCTGCACCCGCCAAAACTAGCATGCTAGATTGCGGTGCACCAACAGCTTCGCGCTGCTTGTCGTTTAGGCCGTCGAGTAAAGATGATACTTCCATTATTGCCTCCAAAAAATCAGGCGAGAAGTATAACAGAACCTAGGAACTCGGGGATAGAATTAGCGCGATTGCACTGGGTTAAAATCGAAGAGGGAATAGAGTTACCGAAGCGAAAATCCACCTCGGTAATGGGTCGGCCTAAGGTTAAGCTTTTTCAGCAGCAACCACTGAAATTTCAACTAACAGCGCTTCGCGCGCCATTTTAGCTTCAACACAGGCGCGTGCGGGTGCATGCCCTGCTGGAACCCATGCATCCCAAACTGCGTTCATTTGGGCAAAATACTGCATATCTTTAATATAGATAGTGGCAGATAAAATATGCTCTCTGTCGCTGCCCGCTTGCTCAAGTAAACTATCGACTTTTTCTAGCATGGTACGAGTCTGCTCCTCAATGCCCTGCTCAGCATCCTTAGCCACCTGGCCACATAAATAGATGGTACCGTTATGCTTTACGATACGGCTCATACGGGCTGCGGTTTCAATTCTTTCAATCGTCATTGTTAACTCTGTTACTCAATTAATTGGGTTATTAGCGTAATTCTAAATAATATCTCATTGATTAGCATCTGATTTATCTATGAAAAATTGTCAATACATCAGCGGGTATTTTGTTAGCATTGAGCTAATCTACCATTTATTGATTTAAGTCCTATACTTAGTTCAAAAAAGTAATCAACGGATTTGATTGCTGATTGTTTAAAGGACTAAATATGGTTTATCCAAAAACCCAGTTTTTCTTACTCTACCAAGACCATTGTGTCTTTTACTCTACTTTTTTAGAGCATCTTCGCTATACGACAGCCTTGTTAACTCATTTTCAATTGCAATTAAATCCTCAAAGCTGCTTGAGGATCTAAGGTATGCAACCAAATACAAAGCGCTCAATCATCTCTAAGAACCTATGCCTAGTCATGGTTATTTTCAACGCCAGCATAGGGTTATTTTGGTTATTAGATCTCTCTAGCCAACACTCAACATTATCAATGATGCTGCCGCTATTTTTACTGGCTAATATTATCGTTCTGAGCCTGCTGAGCTGGCAGTTACATCACCACTCGACTCGCCTCAATCAACGAGTAAAAGCCAGAGAAAACAACCATGTGCAAAGACACAAAACATCGCAGCCCACTCGCACTCGCAATGTGCCACTGGGTAACATAGAAGACAGCCTTAAACACGCCAATGAAAGCTTAACTGCGGCAGTGATTCAAACTCAAGCGATTGAGTCACGCCAAGCAGAGACTCAACTCTTCTCAACGATTTTAGATGCTATAGATGTTGCGATTTATGCCGTTGACAGCAAAGGTCAATGCATTTTTGCCAACCCACAATGTGCACGACTATTAGGCTATAACCACCCTGACCTCCTATTCAATTCAAATATCCAACAACTACTTTATCAACAAGATAACGCACAGGATTTTGAACTATCAATACAAGATCTTGAAGCTATCAAAAAAGATATTTTTTGGAAGGCTGATGGTACTCACTTCCCCGTCGAGTACAACTACAACCACTGACGCTACATAATCAAACCAATGGTGCCATCATCTCTTTTTATGACAATAGTGAACGCAAGAAAGCGGAAGAACTGATCCGTCGCCAGGCCCATTATGATGCCTTAACCGATCTGCCTAACCGCTTCTTGGCGTTAAAACGTCTTGAACAGTTAGTGAATGCCAGTGAAAGAAGCGGCAAAATGCTCGCTGTCATCTTCCTTGATTTGGATGATTTCAAAAAAATTAACGATTCACTGGGTCATGAAGCAGGAGATCAATTACTCATCACAGCCTCTAAGCGTCTATTAAAAACCACCAGAGCCGAAGATACTGTAGGCCGCTTAGGTGGCGATGAGTTTATTATTTTACTCGACGGCCTTTCGAGCGCGAACGATGCCCAACCTCTGGCGGAAAACCTCATCAGTGGTTTTAGAAAGCCATTTTATATCGACAATCGTCAACTCATTCTCACCGCGAGTATCGGTATCGCCATCTACCCTAACGATGGTGAAACCCCTTCTGAACTATTACGAAATGCCGATTCAGCCATGTACCATACTAAGAGTATTGGCCGTAACACTTACTCTTACTTCACCCATGCAATGAACAAGGAGGTCTCTCGCCGTCTGGCTATCGAAGAACAGATCCACGGTGCCTTAGAGCGTGGTGAGCTTAGAGTTCATTATCAGATCCAACTCGACATTAGAGATGGCAGCATTATGGGGGCAGAGGCACTGTTACGTTGGAGCAATCCGGCGTTGGGTAACGTATCTCCTGCGGAGTTTATTCCGATTGCCGAGCAAACCGGCATGATTGAGCCTATGGGGGAGTTTGCTCTACAGCAAGCATTAGAGACTGCACAAATTTGGCAGAAAAAATTTAATGACAAGTTTAGGGTCGCAATAAACCTTTCGCCTCGTCAATTTAGGAATCCAAAGCTGGTACAAACCATTATTGATAACGTTAATCAGTTCGGCATGAAACCTGAGGATCTTGAGTTGGAGATCACTGAGGGCGTACTACTCAGCGGTCATGCTTATACGCTAGGTGCATTAATGGAGTTAAGCCAAGCCGGTTTTTGTATCTCAATGGATGATTTTGGTACCGGCTACTCTTCTCTTAGTTATTTAAAAACTTACCCATTTACCATACTGAAAATCGATCGTAGCTTTATTAATGATATGAATAAAGACGATAAGAGTAATGACCTTATTATCGCCACGATTGAAATGGCTCACGCTTTAGGCATTAGAGTGATTGCTGAGGGAGTAGAGACTCAGGAGCAACTCGACGAGTTAAGCTTTATGATGTGCGATTACGCTCAAGGCTTCTTGATCAGTAAGCCTGTACCGCTAAAAGAGCTATTAAAAATTGGCTTTCGCTACAAAAAAGTACATCAAAAAAACGCATTAAAAAATGAATCTGAAACCTTAAAAGTTATTTAACTGAACCGAAAAAATGACTAATCTTTACACCTAGAATTTGCAGCTGTTTACCGCTAATCACAATAGCTTTATAGACAAAAAAGCATAAAAAAATACTAGACCCATTTCTGAATCTAGTATTTTTATTAAGTATCAATATGTTACTTTTTGCTTTCTTCTAAACCAATACTATTCATCCAGTGATCAAAGTCCATCATATTACCCGGTAAAATGACCTTACTCTGACCAGTACTGACTCCATCAAGCTGCTTTAAGTATTGCGCACCTAACTGCATACGCACCACATTCTTACCACCAGGCGCTGCAATTACCATTGCCATACGCTCAATCGACTCCGCTGTTGCACGTGCAATGGTTAAGATCTCTTCGCCCTTACCTTCTGCCTCGTTAATACGGCGCTGCATCTCACCTTCTGAGTGATTAATGGTTTCCGTTTTAATACCTTCAGAGCGGTTGATCTTACTCTGCTTATCACCTTCACTCTTGGCCAATAATGCACGACGCTCACGCTCAGCATTTACCTGCATCTCCATCGCATTTTTAACCGTTTCTGGTGGCGTGATATTTTTAATTTCATAACGATGCACTCGTATGCCCCACATGGCACCAGCTTGATCTAGCACTTCAACCACTTTTGCACTAATCACGTCACGCTCTTCAAAAGTGCGGTCTAAATCTAGGGTTCCAATCACGCTGCGCGTCGTCGTTTGCGCCAATTGAATCGCCGCATATCGGTAATCTGTCACACCATAACTGGCTTTAACGGGGTCAACGACCGAGATATAGATAACACCATCGACTTCCACATTCACTTCATCACAAGAAAAGCACTCTTGCGGTGGTACATCAATCGTCTCTTCTTTTAGATCGTGTATGTAAGATACTTTGTCGACAAAGGGGATTAAGGCGTGAAAGCCCGCATCTAAGGTGGAATGATATTTACCTAAACGCTCAACAATATAAGCTGATTTTGTTGGTACTAAACGGATCGATTGAAATAACTTAATCACAAAAATAGCAAAGATTAAGCCCCAAATAGCCATAACAATTAAATCGGTATCAATTCCTGCAATCATTAGCGTGCTCCTTTTACTGAATTGGCAGCCACGGCACTAGTGACCTGTTCCATGCCTTCGAAAAAACCTTCAATCTTAGCCAGCTCTGCCGGGACCACCGACACATCAGCTTCAGCTAAAATCTTACCGACTTGGGCAATAAACTGCTCTTTTAGCTGCATATTCATCGCTTCATTACCGCCATCTTTAGCAAGAGCCGCAGACACAAGTTCCATACCTTCCGCTTTTGCTCTGGCAACAATCGCGATCTCTTGTGCGGTACCTTTTGCTTCATTAATCCGGCGCTGTTTTTCCCCCTCAGACAAGTTAATCGCCTGTTGGCGCTCACCTTCAGATAAATTAATCATCGCTGCCTTTTCGGCATTTGCTAAGGTGATTTCAGCGCGCTTACTGCGCTCTGCTTCCATCTGTTTTTCTAAAGTATGAATAACTTTACGAGATGGAGTGATATTCTTAATTTCATAACGCAGCACCTTGATCCCCCAAGGATCTGAGGCCTTATCGATCTCACGTACAATCGATTCATTAAGGCTATCTCTCTCCGAGAATGTCTGACTAAGGCTCAACTTACCTATCTCTGATCGCATGGTCGTTTGGGCAAGGTTCACCGCAGCGCGGCGATAATCTTCAATACCGTAGCTGGCAAGCTTACCGTCCATCACTTTGAGGTAGACTAAGCCATCGACTTCTAACTGAGTATTATCTTTTGAAATACAACTTTGTGGCGGCACATCAAGTACTTGCTCACGGATTTCATGTTTATAAGCCACCCGGTCAAAAAACGGGATCAAGAAATGAAATCCTGGCTGCAGCACTGTACGAAACTTTCCTAAACGCTCAATCACATTGACCTCACGCATAGGCACAATTAACAGCAACTTATAGAGGATAAAAAAAACAAATAGAACAAAGAGTGTAAATGCAAACATAAATAGATTCCTTCCTTAAAGCGATTACTTTTCTTTTACGAAGTGCTCATTGTCAGCCTCTATAGGCTCAACCACTAACGCAATATTATCTCGACAGATAATCCTAACCTGTGAGCCGGCGGCAATCTCGCTACCATCTCCCAAAGCTGACCATTCGCTGCCCTGAAATTCAATCCGCCCCATTTGTTGAGCCGGACCAATTGTTTGTTTGACGATAGCGAGCTGATTATAAATTTCCAACTCTTCGTCTGTGTTGTCAATGTGAGCGTCTCCGCCAACCAACTTCTGTGTGATCTGGCGAAATGCCAGTAAGAGAACCATAGATGCGATAAACCAAAGCGTTAAACTTTGTACTATACCTTCGACTAAACCTATAGCCAAAGCACTTGCTACAACCAAACAAGCCGCGCCTAAAAGAATCACAATACCACCTGGTAAAATGATCTCTGCCAGCATAAGAATAATGCCGATACATGCCCAGATAAAGATGGGATTTGAAAACTCCATATTTCCCCCTGAAATGAAAGAGTCAAGCAATGACTATATCAGTTGCGCATCATTTGTGCGACATAATATGTCAGTATTCAGTATTCCATAAATGTAACTAAAGCTGTCAGCCCTCAGCTATCGCAACCCTATCACGGCCTTTATCAAGAGTAAAAAGTTGTCCGGCAGTTATAGCGCGTTTGTTTTAATACACAATAATGACACGATTTAAAAACTACTAATTAGCATTTATTCAAGGCATTATCGTGAGACGATGACCATAAGCTCGAAAAATAATGACAAACCATTTGAACATTGTTCGCACAACCCCTATATTCCCCGCCAATGAAACACATGTTTAGTTTATTTCAAATTAGCTGCACCCTAGATCTCATAAAAATAAGAAGGTTTTACGATGAACAACAAACTACTTTGTTTAGCTTTATTGGTTAGCCCTACGGCGATGGCTGATAATATGGTTAACTGGTGGGACGCCAGCGTCACTGCGCTTTATGGCGAAAATTATGATTTAGCGCCATCTGAGAAGCAAACGACCCTCACATTTGAAACCGCTGGTGATTGGAAATACGGTGACTGGTTTGCCTTCCAAGATGTGACTTACTTTAATGGCTCTAATGCCAATAAAGACAACACCACCTATGGTGAGATCTCGACTCGTTTTAGTGCCGGCAAGATATTAGGCAAAACAGTTGGTTTCGGTCCAGTTACCGATCTATCACTGGCGCTAACGCTTGAAGAAGGCGAAGGCCCAGTTAAGAGCTTCTTATACGGTGTGGGTATGGATATCAAGATCCCTTACTTCAACTACTTTCAACTTAACACCTACCGTCGACACGCTATGAGTAGTGACAACATCAGTGACGGTTGGCAGTTATCACCCGCTTTTAGAATGGACTTCCCTGTTGGTAACTCCAACATCGTATTTGACGGTTTCTTTGACTGGGTATTTGCTGCTGACGAAGGTGCTTACGAGACAAACTTTCACTTCAATCCGCAACTAAAATATGACTTAGGCGCTGTTGTATTAGGCGAGCATAAGCAGAACAAGCTATTTGTGGGTATCGAATACGATTACTGGAAAAACAAGTACGGTGTCGATGGTATCGTTCAAAATACATTTTCAGTGATTGCTAAGTATCACTTCTAATCTTTGCTATTAATGCGACGGTTTAGAACACAAAAAAAGGCGCATATAGCGCCTTTTTTATTGCATGTGTGTCAACTTATGCAAGCAACTTCTTCGCTGCTGCAACCACGATTGATACCGCGCTTACTTCGGTTTTCTTCATTGTCGCTTCATCAGGGATCTCTTGCTGAGTACGGTTAACAATCACCCCAGCAACACATGCCGCACGCCAACCTTGTGATGCACACATGGTAAATAGCGTTGAAGACTCCATTTCATAGTTTAATACACCCAAGTCTTGCCACTCTTGCATAGAGCCCTTGAACTGGCGAGTGACGCGACCCGAAACAGTGTCGTAACGTTCTTGACCTGGATAGAAGGTATCTGACGATGCAGTAATACCAATATGAGGCTCAAGACCCGCTTCACGACTCGCTGCAACCATAGCGGTTGTACATTCGAAGTTTGCTACCGCAGGGTATTCCATTGGCGCAAAATGTAAGCTTGCACCATCTAAACGTACTGATGCTTGAGTCACAATCACATCACCCACATTTACATGCGGCTGAATTGCACCTGTGGTACCCACACGTAGGAAAGTACGCACACCAAGTTGAGCCAATTCTTCTACTGCAATAGAAGTTGATGGACCACCAATACCAGTAGAACACACCACTACTGCCTTACCATCGATATATGCCAGGTAGCTGGTATATTCACGGTGGCTCGCTAAAAATGTCGCATTCTCCATCAACTCTGCAATACGCTTAACACGCTCTGGATCGCCTGGCACGATCGCTAAACTAGCACCATCTAACATCTCTTTAGTCAGGCCTAAATGAAATACATCAGACATCGTGAAAACCCCTTTCATTTTTGAATTTATAAATCTTATTAATTCGACTTTAACCTAGTCTTGACGCCAAAAAGGTTAAGTAGATCACACTTTACCCGCCAAGAGTAAATGATATGTCGTAATCTAGTTACTAAATCAATCAAAGAATAGAGCTAGAATATAGCAGCTCTCACCTATTCTGCCAGTGATAGGACAGCGCAAATGACGTGCGAATAATGCAGGCATATCAAGTGGATGTTATATGAAATAAAGCAATATTAGCAACAACTTAGATAGTTAGCACCGTCTCAACATTACTGATTAAACGACCGTTTTTTTCACTATAACTATCTTGTATTACAGTGGGATTATCGACTAAAAACAGTTGTAGATTTAGATAAACAAATCAATCGTTCATTACTTGATCAATGTCACATTTAACGACTAAAAATCGCGCTAGTTTAAAGTTGAACCAAACGAAAAATCGCCATAAAACCAGCAAGAAGGACGCCTGCATGTTTCCAGAATACAGAGAACTTATCAGTCAGTTAAAAACATCTGACGCGCATTTTCAGAAGAAGTTTAACAAGCACAACCAGCTCGATGAGGAAATAAAGAACCTGGAGCAGCACAGTGCAAGCGACTACACCCCTGAAGTGCATGAGCTCAAACTACAGAAGTTACATTTAAAAGAAGAGATCTACGATATCTTGAAGGAACGTTCGGCTTAACCGAAATACAAACATTAAAAAGGGCGCTTAGCGCCCTTTTTTACATCAAATGCGTAGGCGACTACTTCAACCCAGCCTGCAGTGCTTCAGTTGTCTCATAAAATGTAATATTAGTGATCTGATTATTAGTCAACTCTATCAGGGTCGCTTGGTCTTTTATCGCTGGCAATGGCTTGGTTTGCTCACCTTCATTGTCTAGCGCCACTCTATAAGGAAATTTCTTAAACTGAGGTAGAGCAACAAAACGAGCGATCAGTGACGGCATGCCACTAATATCTGCCACATAAACTAATGCAGTATCTTTGACTAGCTCAGGTTCAGCTTCCAATGCTTCTTGAATTAAGGTGCCGCCATCCATACTACGACTGAACAATACACGCGTTGTTGTGCTATCAACTTGATATTGAGCCTCGTGTTGATCTTGTAACTTGATGTCTGTGATTTGATCACCAACTTTATACTCATTGGCCCAAACTGACGTGGCTAACATGCTACATAAAACGAAAATAACAGCTCTCATAATTGAACTCGGCAAATTAGAATTAGCAGAAAGAGTAACCTATTCTATACAGAGCAACAGTAAACTTAACAGCAAAGCATGATCCTCTTCACGCAAAGCCTACTGACATTCAAAACCAAATGTTTCTCTGGCTATACATGTATAAATTATAAGTTACAAAACAGTTTTATTTCAGTGAGTTAATTATTTCGCAAAATTGGTATAAGCTAATCAAAAAATAAGTTGTCATAAAGGATAGTTAACATGAATGAGCAAGGCCTAGATCAAGAGATCGCGCAGTTGCAAAATGCTTACTCTGCAATTACTGAATTTCTGGTGCAATATAGCTTCAGTATTCTTGGTGCCATCATTATCTTTTTAATCGGGATCTGGATCGCCGCTAAAACAGCTAACCTTGTTACGCGCATTTTTGAAAAGCACGATATTGATATCACTCTCAGCAATTTTGCCAGTAACTTTGTCCGCATCTTAGTCATCGCCATGGTCGGTATTATTGCCTTAGGCAAACTAGGGATAAGCGTAACCCCTATGGTCGCCGCAATAGGCGCCGCATCTCTTGGTGCAGGTCTTGCGCTACAGGGCATGCTTTCAAATTATGCAGCTGGTATCACCATTATTGTCACCCGGCCTTTTATTGTCGGTAACACCATCGAAATTAAAGGGGTCGGTGGACTTGTTAAAGATATCCATTTAGGCATGACAGTGCTAACCAATGAAGAAGGTGAAGAGATTAATATCCCCAATAAACATATTGTCGGTGAGATCTTACATAACTCTTTTGCAAATAAGCTGGTCGAAACAAAGTTCAATATCAGTTATCAATCTGATCCTGAGCAGGTCATTGCTCTGCTTGCTAAGGTATTAAGCGACAGCTCCAAGGTCTATCAGGGTGATAAGGCGCAAATCGGCGTTAATGACTTTAATAGTATTGGTATCGAGATAGGCATTCGCTATTGGGTACCAACCCAAAGCTATTACCAGGACAAATACCAAACCAATGCCGCTCTCTTTAAAGCCCTCAAGCAAGCCAATATAGAGATCCCCTGCCCAGTTAGACAAATTCATATTCAAGAACCCTAAGCTAAACTTCAGCATAGCGGCTCCCCCTGAGCCGCTATGTATTGGTATTTTTCATCATCTAATCTACTTATAACAAAAGCCAGCCACAAACCATTTTTAGGCTATTAAGAGTCATATCAGCCACAAGTCATAAGTAAAACAAATAATCGTTATTCGTTTTGCTGTATCGCTCTGATTTAACGAATACTGCAGAATGCCGCCATTGAAAGATGCACAGATAAAGTATATTAAAATTCAATGGAGACAATATGATGAACAAAACAGTGCTCGCATTAGCATTATTAAGTACATGCGGATATGCCAACGCGGCAGACGTGGATAATACTTGGTACATTGGCGCTGGCGCAGGCCAAAGCAACTATGAGTCAGTAGACGCGATAAGCCATCTAGGCGACGACAGCGACTTAGCCTGGAATGCCCTAGTCGGTTATCAACTAAACAAATACCTGGCCTTTGAAGCTGGCTGGCAAGATCTGGGGACTGATGATGACACTCACCAATGGGGTGGTTTAGACGGTAGCCAATCGATAGATGTTGATGGCTTTACTTTAGGCCTTGTTGGTACATTGCCACTGTCTGAAAAATGGTTCTTAACCGGTGAAGCGGGTGCTTTCCAGTATCATTTATCTCACCAAATAAACGCTAACCAATACGTTAGCGCAACCGATACGGCTCCTTACTTTGGCGCTGGCGTGGGCTATAACATCACAGACTCATTGGCGATTTCAGCTAAATACCGTCGTTTCGCTAACATTGATGAAACGGCATGGAACACGGCAAACATGGATGCGCAAACTGTTGGCCTACAGTTAACTTACCGCTTTGGTGTTAAGCCTGCTGCAACAACCGCAGCGATCTTACCCGCTGTTATCGAAAAGCAAACTAAGCCAATGCCTAGACCTGAGCCAGTACCAGCACCTGAATATGAAGTCGTCACAGAACAAAGCAGTGTCGCGGTGCTATTTGGTTTCGACTCAGCAGAACTCAATAGCGAAGCGAAGGCAAAATTGGATGACGTGATCCAGCTTTCTAAGCAAACCGTTCAAGATGTTATTTTACTCAATGGCCAATCTGATAACCAAGGTAATAGCCAATACAATCTTAAGCTGTCAGAAAAGCGTGTACAGCAGGTAGAAGCATACTTAACTTCTCACGGTGTTGATGTAGAGCGTATTGATACTGATGCCATCGGTGATCAAGATGCCCATGCTGATTCACGTAAAGGTCGTGCATTAGAGCGCCGCGTTATTGTAACGTTAACCAGCCAAGAAACCGTTATTGTCTCTTAAGTCATCCGTTAGAAATCGTATCATTAATATGGACCCGACTGAGCAAGGACTGCGACATGGTACTCAAGGATCCCTTTAGGCTGATAAGGCGAAGGGGCGTAAGGCTCACGTTAACCAAGGCGGTTAATGTGCATGCTTACCAAGGACACTACTGGACAAATTACGCTTATTTAAGGGTAAACATGGACAGACATGAGCCAAGGATGGCTTTGATGGTCTCCAAATTGATTCATGTCATCATCGCCTATTCAAGCTGAGATTTATCATTTATAGTCAGATTGTTAATAGGGACTAGGTAACATAATGCTTACTCAGCTTAATCTTGAACGTCTTAAAAATTGCGACCTCAATTTATTACTTGCCCTTGCTGTCTTGCTAAAAGAGGCTCATGTTTCTAATGCCGCTAAACATCTAGGCCTTTCCCAGTCAGCGATGAGTCAAATACTCAAACGCTTACGATTAATGTTTGCCGACCCATTACTGCTAAAGAGCAACAATGGCATGACACTAACCAACAAAGCGCAAGCCATTGCTTTGGAGTTAACCCCCTTACTAGACAAAACAGCTCGATTATTAGAAGCCGAACATTTCAACCCCAAAACGGCTCAAGGGCGCATCCGATTCATTATGAACGATATTACCGCCCAGCTGATTATTGCGCCATTAATTGAGCTCATGAGTGAACAGGCTCCCGGTATTGAACTAGAATATATTTCTCAAAATGCCAACGGATTTCAACTACTCAGACGTGGGCAAGCTGATGTCGTTATTGGCTTTTACGATAATGTCTCCACTCCAATTGTTAGCACTGCAATAGGTCGAGCACCTTGGCAAATGGTCACCCACAAAACGACCAATCAGAAAAACCTTCACTCAGACAAAGATGCAATTAAGCTATTACGCTATCAATTTCAAGAGCATAACCAATTACACTCCATTGAAGCGCTAGAGGACCTAAATGCACTCGATGCCGCTTATACCTTAACGACAAATTCATTAAGTGCCCTGCTTTATGCCCTACAAACAAATAATACCGTCACCTTACTGCCGCATTTTGCTATGAGAATTTTGCCTGAAGATGAGACTAAAAATTTCGACTGGTTAGGTTCACCGATTAATCTTGAGCTAAAAGTCTGCTGGGATCGCCATCAAAGAGCCCCTGAATTACAACAATGGTTTAGACGTCAGATCATCGCACTATGCCATAAACATCTACTTGTAGAAAAAGCCTTATGAACCCAACAGATTTAAAAATTATTCAGCAATGCGACTTAAACTTATTACTCAGTTTAGCCATTTTGATTGAAGAGCAAAGCGTCTCTAAAAGTGCTGAAAGGCTAGATATATCTCAGCCAGCGATGAGTCAAAATTTAAAAAAACTTCGCGCCGTTTTTGATGACCCACTATTTGTAAAACAGGGACAAGGCATTAAGGCTACCAGTAAAGCATTACGCCTCTATAGTTCACTCACAGAATGGCTGCAACTGAGTGAGCGGCTCATCTCTCAGAGCGCGTTCGATCCAATGAAAAGTCATGGGGTGATCCGTATTGCGTTTATGGACGACCTCACCCAGACAATGATCCCGATACTGCTAGATAAAATACTCATGTCAGCGCCTAATGTAGAGCTCGAATTTGTCCATAAACCCAAGGATGTTTTTTCCTTGCTAGAGTCCGGTGAGATTGATATCGCAGCAGCGGGCACAGATACGCCTCCAGCCAATATCCATGGGCGCCATATCAGTAGTGATAATTACTGTGCCGCCTATAGTCGACATCATCCTTTAGCTAAAATTAAGCAACCGACATTAGCGCAAATTTTTGCATATGATACCGCCGAGTATTCAGCTTCAAACTCAGTTGAAGCTGAGATAACTCAACTGGCATTACATAACCAGTTGCAGCGTAAAATCACCCTTATTAGTGGCTCGTTTCAAGTATTGCTACAAGGCTTGCTAGCAGGAAAACATGTCGGTTTTGTATCGCAGCGAACGCTGGCATCAGAAAAGTGGCAATCGAGATTAGAAGCGGTAGTGCTTAAAGAGCTGCCTCAACTAGACAGCACCCTTTACTGGCATGCCAGAGTTCACAAAGACCCGTTAATCCAGTGGTTTAAAGACCAGTGCTTAGATGTCGCGAACACATTAAAACAGCAAAGCAACATAAACTAGGTTGGCAATACCAAGAGTATTAAATCCTTACAGCCCTCTTTGCCACTCTTGCCGTAACTGAATTCGCTCAGGAGTATTCATTGCGGCCGCAACTTGCTCCACCAATGCCTCTTTATCTTTGCCCAGCACACCTTTTAACACCAGGTAATTAGAAGCATGGTCTGACCGAAATACGGTCTTCTCTAGCTCAAGATGGCTCAATAGCGTATGCATCTCCTCAAACAATTGAGACTGGTTGGGTAACCGAAACTCGCCATCAAAAGCCGCGTCCATCCTCTGTGTGCCTAAAGGCAATGTCACCACTAAGGTCGACAGATATTCTGGTTGTGCTGCGTTCATCAACTTGGCCGAATTCTCGGCGTGCTGCCTTGATAATTCAACACCACCTAAGCCATTTAAAATCATCACTGACGCTTTGATCCCCGCGGCTTTAATTTTCTGTAATGCCGCTAAGGAAGATGCAAAGGTTTCACCTTTATTGATCCTAGCCAGCACTTCATCATCACCACTCTCGCAGCCAATATAAAGCAAACTTAACCCAAGCTCTCTTAACCGTTGCAACTGTTCAGGGGTCTTATTATTGATATTACGAGGCAAACAGTAGCTGCTTATTCGAGTCACATTCGGGAGATATTGTTTTATCAACAAACAGATGCTTTCGAGGCGTGCGAAGGGCAGCGTCATCGCATCACCATCGGCTAAGAAAACCCGAGAGATATGTGCTGATGAGTTAGCTACGGCAATAAGATCTTGCTCTATCTTGTCAGCCTTTTGCGCCCTAAAACGCTTCTGCGGCTCAGTGTACATATCGCAAAAACTACATTGATTCCAACTACAGCCATTGGTCACCTGTAAGATCAGCGACTTCCATTCTGATGGTGGACGAAATACAGGTTCAATATAGCTAAGCACTGCTAACTCCTTAATACGTTTGTTGTATAGATTTAAAAAGTTGACCAATTTTCACTAAAAAAAACAACTATTTTCTGAATAACCCCATGCCTAACTGCTTAAAAAACGGTTATATTAGACAGCCGTTGTATAATTAATATCTAGTGATATAAACACGCTAACTTATAGAGAGATATTATGCTAATTGCATTACATTCTAAAGAAAAGCGAGGGACTGCACTTGCTCATGATACTCATTGGGATACCATGAGCGCAGAGCAAAAGATTGCTCTGTATGATCTACATAAATTTGGCTTCAGGTTACTTTTTGTCCGTCATCTGTCTGCTGGGCCACTCGCGTTTATTATGCAAAACAAAACGCTTGCAGTGATCAATAAAAATGGTGATGTCGACTACAAGCCAGAAGTAACGCTAAGAGCTTAAACCTGCTGCTCAATGATCAATAAAAAAGCGCACCTATGTGCGCTTTTCTGCATTTGAAATTAGTGTTTAAGCGTTAACAACATATCCAAATGTGGGATCCCATCTTCTAAATACATCTCAGAGACCGGCTCAAAACCTAAGTGTTGGTAAAAGCCTTTTAAGTGCTCTTGGCCGCCAAGCTGAATATTATGCTCAGGCCACTTCTTGCTCGAAATCGCAATCGCTTTTTGCATCAATGTATGCGCAATACCACCACCACGAGCAGCCTCAGCCACAATCACTCGACCAATACTCGCATCTGGATAACTCACGCCAGGCGCGAGCACTCGAGCATAGGCTTGAATAATGCCTTGCTCATTAACTCCTAAAAGATGCTGAGTCTGACTCAGGCGATCTTTATTATCGAGTTCAGGATAAGGGCAGTTTTGCTCTACCACAAATACGTCAACTCTGAGTTTTAACAAATCATACAATTCATTCAATGAAAGCTCAGAAAAAGATAAAGATTTCCAAAGCATAGGAAGCACTCCTAAACAACGCAATAGAGCAGCAGTCTAGCACTTCATCAGGATAAAAACAGAAATTAAAAAGGGCTCTGTATAAGAGCCCAAAAAAGATATGGGTTAGCTAATTGCAGGGAGCGCTAACCCTTACTTTTTATTCTTTGCGGTCAAATACGTG
The DNA here is from genome assembly GCF_052977265.1 of Shewanella sp. 0m-8. NCBI lineage: Bacteria > Pseudomonadati > Pseudomonadota > Gammaproteobacteria > Alteromonadales > Shewanellaceae > Shewanella > Shewanella sp. 0m-8. The sequence goes on from NZ_JBRIMB010000017.1 coordinate 18,612, forward strand.
GTATTTTTCAATACCGTATGAACGACCTTCAGCATGGCAAGTTGCACAAGACTCTGACGTACCTTGGCTGTACCAGTCACCCTTAGTATCTACCGGAATATTGATTTCACCACCATTTGCCTTCATATGGTTCAGCGCCTGATCACTATCATGACAAGCATAGCAATTTGCCGTTACTGGACTTGATGCGACACCGGAAGTACCGCCGTTGAACGCTTTAGACAACATGTACTGGTTTGGCACCGCGTTAAGATCAATCCCCTCGGCATGACACGCCACACAGTTTTCAGCATTTAGCTTAGTGGCTGAGTTTGGCTCACCCGTTATCGCAGAGCTACCTTCGCCCCAATGCATACTGTGGACCATAGGACCAAAGCCTGGTGCTGAATTCTTAGAGCTACGGTCTTGACCATTGTTATGACACGCCACACAACCTAAGCCACCGTCGGCATAGCTGCCGTTTTTATGGTAGTTAGTTTCGTTGTTATGACAAGTGCTACAGCTATCAATCGTAACGCTATGGCGACGCTCATATAACGTACCCGACATCATGTCAGAATAACCATGAAGTGTGACGCCATCATAACTAGCATCTGAGCCAAAGTTAAAGGTGATACGTGAGCTGGCCATTAATTCAGGGAATGTTGCATCCAAGCTAGCAAAACAGATCGACGCAGTCCCGTTAGCATCGTACGTTGTAGTGCTCGTTCTCGCTGCGCGGCCAACAATTGATGCATTATCATAGCCGTGTAAATAAGCCCCTAAATAAGAGACAGTGCCATCAGCCTGCAACGTTTCTAGATTTAGCTGTTCTTCACCTTTAAATAAAGCGATATCAGTACAATAGCCACCATCAGCAGCCATATAAGGCGCTGAAACTGTTGCAGCATGCTCATCACGTACCAGAGCTTTTTCCGCAACTTTCTTATGGAATAAACGCACATCATCAGACTCACTAAAGCCACTATACGTCATCGCAACGGCCGCCGTGCCGACACCAGCAGCATCGTGACAGTCGGTACAAGTACTCATGCTATTAACCTTAGTTATAGGCTCAGCATGACAGGTATAACAATTGGCTGGTTCGAAATCTTTTTCAAATTTCTGGTGATTGATATGACCAATCTTTTGCATTGAGTTACGCGCATAACCACCGTCATCACGCACCACATTGCCGTGGCACACCATACAACCCGCGACTAAGTCAGTTTCACCGTCAGTGTTAATTGCGGTGTAGCTTGGATGCTTTAAGTTAGATGCGGCGTAATCGACGTGACAACCATGACAGGTTGCCGTTGATGTGGTGTGTAGGCCTTCTGACTTATCAACCACGATATAATTTGACTTAGCAATATTCTCACCGCCACCAACAGCGATACGAATGATGCCTTCTGTACCAGCGTTGACTGCTGGCATAGGCGCTAAAAACTCATAACGGCCATCTTCAGTCATGGTCAAGCTCGCACCTTCGGTAGCCTCATTAGCGCTGCCACCTACGATTGTCCCCTCAAAATCGGGGCGACTCCGTGCGATGCCTTTATCGGTCAAAGCCGCCACTTCAGCGCTCACTTTTTCAAGCCCACTTACCAGTAAGCCTTCTTCGTTGGTCACTTCAAACTCAAAGCGTACAGCGCCCTCTTCAAGCGTATAGCCAAGCATTGCAACATTAGTGGCTTCAGTAACCTCGACAACCGGTGGTAGAGGACTGGTGCCATCTTCACCATCATTACCGTCTTTACCATCGCTACAGGCAGCTAGACCGAAAGCGGTGGCAACGATTAACGCCACACTGCATTTATTAAATTTTTTCATCATCACTCCATAATTTTTATTAAGTCGTGATCTTTTACTCCCCCGCAAATACCTTATTAGTAGTAACAGCTTATTTTTGTGACTAATTTCTCAACAACCTATTTATTACGAGGTAGAGTTCACATAAATAAACACACATAAATAATACGCTAATTATTTAATGTTCAATTAATTACACCACAACAAGCACTTAAAAACAAAACACAGTTAAAACAATAACTAACAAATCAAAATCGGTATAAAACTTGATGAAAAAATAACAGGCAGAAGTAATGGATTTAATAATTAATTAATCGAGTGGCATACTGTAAAGCAACGTTCAAATAATAATGATAAACATTTAAAATAATAGATTGTCAGTTTAAGTTAAATAACCGATTAACATCGCGCAATACAAACGCAATTAAAATAAAAATACAATGCAAGCACAATACAAAAACTTAAACACAACCCTGACAACAGCTGTAATCGAAGCCTCACATTAACTGGGCATATTTACCGGCATCAATAACACTCAAAAGGGAGGGGGACAGTGAGAAAAAAATGAACAGACCGCATACTAGCCATGTTCATAAAGTAACGTATAAACGCACTTACCGCCCCACGAATGAGTGCCCGAAAGAACAAAGCAAACAACAGGAAACACTAGGCCGGTGGTCTTTAGTACTCTTAGTTACTGCTATTAAACAAAATTAATCGCTGCGTTTAGCATTTTTAAAGGCCTGCGGCTGATTTATTTCGATAAAGCTGCTAACATTGCTGGCAATTTTTTAAGCTTAGTGAGAAAGATCAAGATGGGCAGAGCATACCAAAACAAGAAAGAATCCATGGCGAAAACCGCTGGGCAAAAAACCAGAATCTATTCTCGATACGGGAAAGAGCTGTACGTTTGCGCCAAGAATGGTGGTTTCGATCCTGACGGCAACCTTGCGCTTCGCACCATGATTGCCAAAGCAAAGAAAGACCAAGTACCTGCACACGTTATTGAGCGTGCTATTGAAAAAGCCCGTGGCGGCGGTGGTGAAGATTATGAAACTGCACGCTATGAAGGTTTTGGTCCTGGCGGTTGCATGGTTATTGCCGACTGCTTAACTGATAACGTTAAGCGTACTTTCACTGAAGTTCGCCAAGCATTCGTTAAAAATGATGCTAAGCTCGGCGGCCCTGGTACTGTTGGTCATATGTTCGATCATCAAGCGGTATTCGTATTCGCCGGTGATGACGAAGATGCCATCCTTGAAATGCTAATGATGGCTGACGTTGATGTATCTGACGTAGAGTTAGAAGATGGCATGATCAGCGTATACGCGCCGCATACAGAATTCTTCAAAGTGAAAACAGCATTAGCTGCTGAGCTACCAGAAGACACTGACTATGTTATGGAAGAAATTACTTTCTTACCACAGACAATGACTGCTATTACTGATGCAGAAGAGATTGAGCAGTTCGAAAAGTTCCTTGCTGCCCTTGAAGATTGTGATGACGTACAGAACGTCTACCACAATGCAGAATTACCGAACTAGTTCAGGTTAGCTAAATACGCTTCAATGCTCACTCGCTAATGATGATTGACATAAAATAAGCAAAAGAAAAGGCACTCTATGAGTGCCTTTTTTATTGCCAGAATCAACGCTGACTGCTTACTTCTTACTTCTTAAGCAAAAAGCGTAACATCACGCCTTGCTGGCTGATATCTAACACTTCATAGCCGTGGTTCTTGGCGTCGTTAGGAATATTGTTGATTGACTGCGAGCAGTCGGTAATCACTTCTAACACTTCACCCGACTTGAGTGACGCCATAGCTTCAAGAGTAGCAACGGCTGGGTAAGGACAAGGCTCACCATAAATTTCTAAATTGTAATCAGGTACGATAGATGCTGGCATAATATGCTCCTCAGCAAAGGGGCGGCTCAAGTCAGCTTGCGCCGCATATAAAGTAAATCAATTCATTCCTTGAGAGTTGATAGCTAATAGTTACTCGCTCTCAATAACGACAGGTAACTGCTGCCCTACCAACTCCTATCAAGGCTTGTTAGCTTTGAATCGTTGGTGCTACTGGCACTGCTGCTACTGGCGCAGAGGCTAGCTCTGCAAGCTTTGCTGCAACGGCTTGTTGCTGACGCTTTTGCTTTTTAAAGAAGTGTTGTTCCCACATTAAAATCAGCACAAACGACAAGCCCAAAAGCAAGTAAGTCACACCTAAGCCACCTAATGGACCAAATACATCGAGCAGGTTCACTTTATCCCAACTCGTTGCTAACGGAGCCGCTAAGCTATCCCAGTAATAAGCCAGAATCGTTGCGCCAATAATATTACCAATACCGACCCACCAAAAGTGCACTTGGCCTTCAAGTGCTCGGTACATCCAACCGGTTTCACAACCGCCCGCGATCACAATACCAATACCAAACAGCAAGCCACCAATGACCGCATTCGGGCCGGCCCATAATGTTTTAGGTGTCATGCCTAGCTGCACGTAGCTATAGATGCCAATAACACTCACCGCCATGCCTAAAATAATCGCCTTAGCCATATGAGTACGACCGGTGATCCACATGTCTCTAAATGCTGAGGTAAAGCAGATCTGCGCACGCTCAATCAATAGACCAAACATCATGCCCATAAACATGGCAATACTAAGCTTAGTCGAGCTTTGCATCACATAAAGCGACAAGCCAATCATGGCCGCAAATACCAGCCAACCTAGGCGAAAACGGTTTTGTACTTGATTCGGATTTGGCTTAGCAATTTTCTTCAAACTGCCCGACTTTAGCCTGGCGGTTGATCGGAAAAACGGTAGCAAAGTGATCTTAGCGCCAATATAGGTGCCCGCAGCAGCCGCAAAAGCAAAGATCCAGGCATGCAAAGTAAACTGCGGAATACCCGTAAAGAAGGCAGCCAAATTACAGCCCATCGCCAAACGCGCACCAAAGCCTGCGATCATACCGCCCACTAATGCCTGCGCAATACGCTTTTTAGAGCTAGGCATACGCAGCTTTAGGTTATTTGCCCACAGCACCGCAGCCATACAACCGCCAAACATACCAATAATCATCACACCGCCAACGCGATCAAGTGGTGTGCCTTGTAAGCCGATGATTTGAAAGTATTGCCATGACTCTGGCTCAGCACCAAACCACTGCAATATATGCCCACCCCAGCGAGTAAACTCACCGGTAACCGCCCAAAGTGAGCCTGTTAGGCCAAAAAAGTAAGTCGACAATATACCCGCTGCAATAACGGCGGCAAAAGGCGACCAGAATTTAATAAAAAACTGATTTTTAAACGTTAACCACATATTTAAAATTTACCAACTAACATGAAGATGAAATAAAACACTTAATTTAAGCACTTGATCCAAAAGCTTAAATTAAGCACTTAAAATCAGCCTTAAATCCTTTATCTAACTAATAAAACCAAGTTATTAATTAAGCAACTAAATTTAAGGCTAAAATTTGAAACACGCACTGAACACTAAACGCTGAGTAAAAAGCTTAACTAGATCACAGCTAAGTTATTATTTTCAACATTACTTAGTGTTTTATCACATAAATACAACCTTTCAGGATGGGTATATATTGTCACTCTATTTTCACGACAAAACCCAACCAAAGTAATATTCGATCTGTTTGCGATATCAATCGCTAACGAAGTTGCTGAAGAAATTGCAAATATAATACTAATATTTGCAATAGCTGCTTTTTGCACCATTTCAAAACTGGCTCGACTGGTTAATAACAACGCCGAATGACGAGTCAGAGGATCACAGCTGATATGACCGATTAATTTATCTAGCGCGACATGACGCCCCACATCTTCGAAGCAGCACATAATATCACCTTCTGCCGACAAGGTGGCAGCAGCATGTGTGGCACCGGTCAAATTAAATGCATTTTGATGCTTATGCAGATTAGATAATGCCAATTTTAAGCTGTTTAGGTTGAATTTTTCAGTGCCTGTGACTTTTACGGTCGGTTTCACCGTTTGTTCTATCTGCTCGACACCGCAAAGGCCGCACCCTGTGCGGCCGGCAAGACTGCGGCGATGCTGTTTTAACTGCATAAAGCAGCGCTGAGAAACCTCAATATGCACCAACACCCCAGTGGCAATGGCTTCAATCTCAATCGAACGGATATCACGTACGCTTTCAATAATTGATTCTGACAAGCTAAAGCCAATGGCGAACTCTTTTAATGCCGTTGGACAGGCCATCATTACGACATGAGAAATACCATTATAAATCAGCGCGACTCTGACCTCTTTCGCTACCGTTTCGATTAATGACTGCTCTCTATCATTACGAAAACATGTTACTGCTGTCTGCTCGGTAATATTATTTAAGCCACACACAAGTTCCGTCATATATCTGTTCCATTTCTTCTGCTAAATAATGTCCCATCTAGCGATCTGAATATCGATAAATGGATAGAGGTAAATAGGACTCACACTTAGTCAATATATAAGTCGATTAATATCGTTTAAAATTTATAGCCCCACCGTCACAGCACTCTATGTGCCTGGTAAATAATGTCCCACTCATCATGTTAAATATCGATAAATGCAATGTAGACTCACAATTAATAAAGTTAGCCTGCCACTGATATTGTCTAGCTAAAAACAATTACTTATTATTCTCCGCAAGTGATACGGAAGAACGTCGTTTCCGGTGAAACGTCTGGATTTCAAATCCAGGTGGGGCTGCCAGCAGTCCCGGGTAGGTTCAACTCCTATGTTCTTCCGCCAAATCACTTGCGATAAAAATACTGCTATCGCGTATCACTCTCGAATTATCTTTCTTCTTGCGCCACGTTAATCCACTACGGTCATAAAACTCTAAAAGCTGAATACTGGCTTTGCGGCCTAATTTGATAATCGAATTGAAATCGGCAGTTTTTAGCTCACCAGCCATATCGATCTGTTTGCGGATCACATCGGCATAGAAATACAGACTTTCGGTGAGCATAAAGCGGTCTTTAATAATCGCCGACAGATACCCTAACTGGATGAGCTTACGGCACAGCGTGCGAACGACAGTCAGCTCAAGATTTAACGCTTGAGCTAAGTCTGATGACCATAACGGGCTGTTGGCACTAAGCAGTTGCTGCTTTATCTGCGACCACAGCTGCTGATCAGCATCCGACAGTGCTAGGTTATGCCGTGGCAGATGCAATAAGCCGCGCGTGCTTTGTAGTTGCTTTTGTTCTCTGAGGCTATCGGTTAGTTTCAACAATACAGGCAGTGGATATTGGTTATGAGTCATGCGCTGTAGGCGATTAATACTCAAACCTAATAGCTCAGGCGATTGCTGATGATAATTAGCGATAAGTGCCAGTAGTTGCGCTTCAATCTGCTGAAGCAATCCGCTCGATAACAGATAACCACCGAGACTAATCACCTGCTCATCAGCCAAACAAGGTGTTTGTTCAGTCAACTGATTCGCCCACATAAAAGCGGACTTTGCTACGCAGTGGTGGTTTATTTGCACCTGCAAACTCGCCGTTAGCGAGCCGCACAGCTTAAGGCTTTCTAAATAAGCTAAACGCTCAACGCTACGCTTGGCAAGGGTTGGCGGGTTAATATCTAACACCCGCAGCGCACCTAAGGTGGTTTTAGCGGCGCTGTCGCGCACTATAATGCGATCTTGCTCGACACAACCTAGTGGCTGCTCACATTGCAGCTCAACCAAGGCACTGCCGTCTGCCAGGTTTTGCAGTAAGCCTAAGCGCGCGGTAGTGTGGCGATTACCAAGATGCACTTGCACGCTTTGCCAGTGCTTAAATGGCAAGCAAGACTCAAATACGCCACAAATCACTTTTGGCGCTTCATTAGCAGCAACACTAGGTGCTAACGCGGTAAGCCAGTCGCCGCGCTCTGCGCCGCGGTGTTGATCTACGCCGGTAAGGTTCAGTGCTACTCGCTGACAATGCTGCGCGCTATCGCTCACCAGCCCTTGGCTATGTAAGGTTCTCACTTTTACCGGCTTTCGCTGGCCAGATAAATACAGGCTTTGCCCCTGGCTAACTTGGCCACTAATCACAGTACCGGTGACCACAAGACCTGCACCTTTTACGCTAAAGGCTCTGTCGATTGCCATACGAAAACAGGCTTGCTCTCGAGTCTGTTTTAGCTTTGCCATTTGTATTTCAGCAAGCTGGGTAATCGCATCGCTTAAATCACTAATACCAAAGCCAGTTTGCGCCGATACTACATAGATATCACTTTGTCTTTGATGTGTTGCCAGTAGCTCACTGACCTCAAGCTTGACCATCTCGGCCCGTTCACTATCAACTTTATCCTGCTTGGTGAGTACCACGATTAAGTGTTCAAGATTAAGCAGTTGTAAAATGGCTAAATGCTCGTGAGTTTGTGGCATCACCCCATCATCACAAGCGATGATCAGCAGCGCATGCTTAGCGCAGCTCACTCCGGCGAGCATGGTATTGATAAACTTGCTGTGGCCCGGCACATCAACAAACGCCAGGCGCTCACCACCTGCGAGATCCATAAAGGCATAACCCAGTTCGATAGTCATGCCGCGCTGTTTTTCTTCTGGTAAGCGGTCGGCATCAGTGCCAGTTAGCGCTTGAATGAGGCTAGTTTTGCCGTGATCCACATGACCTGCAGTAACAATAATCATGACGCTGTCTCCACGCTAGCTGCAGACGTTTGACTAGGCTCTTGCGCTGCGGCGAGCTCTCGCTCACCGACGATCTTTTGCTCAAAGCTGAGTAGGCTTGTTGTCAGGACGTCAATAAGCTGGCTGTCACTATCAGTGCCACGCAAATCTAGCCACAATTGATTGGCCGTAATACGACCGATAATAGGGGTACTTGTGGCTTTAAATAGCTTATCCAGTTGCAACACACTTAGTGTGCTGTATTTTTTTGCTGTCGCAGGATTAACAGAGAAACACAGTGCGATGGACTCCAGTAGAACGTCTGGCTGCGAACCGCTGCCCACTTGGGTTTGGCAAGATTTGATTGTCACATCAAACAAGCTGATATTGACGTTACCAGCTAACTGCTGCTGAAGCTTTTGTGCAAGCCGTTCAAGTTCAACCAAAGGACGAGACAGTTTTCTAAAGATAGGTAACTGGGTATCTAGCGCTTCGGGATTGCGGTACTGCATCAAGGTCGCCTCGAGTGCAGCCAAGGTCATTTTATCGCAGCGCAGTGCACGCTTTAATGGATGCGCTTGCAGCTTAGCGATTAGCTCTACGTCGCCAACGACTAAGCCAGCTTGCGGGCCACCCAGCAGCTTATCGCCAGAAAAACTCACTAGATTGACGCCATCTTTTAGCATCTGCTGCGGCATTGGCTCTTTTGATAAACCAAAGCGCGATAGATCTGTCAGTGCGCCGCTGCCAAGATCGGAAATTAATGCGATGCCGCGTTCTTTACACAGTGCAGCTAATTCAGCTTCTTCGGTAACTTTAGTAAAACCACTAATATGATAATTACTGGTGTGCACCTTCATAATTGCCGCGGTGTTTTCAGTAATCGCGGCGGCGTAATCTTTAAGATGAGTGCGGTTCGTGCAGCCCACTTCCACCAGCTTGCAACCCGCCTGCGTCATAATATCAGGGATACGAAACGCGCCGCCAATTTCCACCAGCTCACCGCGCGATACAATCACCTCTTTACCGGCGGCGGTCGCGGCCAACATCAATAAAACCGCGGCAGCGTTGTTATTAACGATACAGCAACTGTCTGCGCCCGTTAGCTCATGGATAAGTGCTGATATTGCGCTGTCACGATGGCCGCGCTTACCTTGGCCCATATCAAATTCAAGTGGCACCGGGCTGCGCATCACTTGGGTGACCGCGTTAATCGCTGCTTCACACATCTGCGAGCGGCCAAGGTTAGTGTGCAATATGGTGCCAGTTAGGTTAATCACAGGGGTCATGCTTTGGCGCTGCGCGCGAGTAATACGACAAACGAGCTCTTCGGCAATCAGGCTTACGTCCAAACACCAGCTTGGCAAGCTTTGCTGCAGTGCAATTTGCTGCCGCGCATCTTTAAGCATTTGTGCCAGCAAGGACTTAATCCAGGGTTTGCCCTGCTGATCGATAAAACCTATCACTTGAGGTATCAGTAGCAAGCTGTCCATTGCGGGCAAACAACGGTATAGGGCTTATAGCTTGAGTCATAGGTCTTCGTCTGATTGTCTGTTTATAGAAATGAGTTAATTGAACTAGCCAAATAAAAGAGCCGCACCGAAATGCGGCTCTTGATTGGCTTATGTGGTACTAGTGGATGTCGCCAACCTTTTGCTGTTGATGTGGCTGAGGCTCTTCATCAAGCAGAGGCTTTTCACTTGGCTGAAGCTCTTTATCAAGCTGAGGCTCTTGCTCATGAGCCAGCAGCAACGGGTTTACCGTGGTTACACTGTATCCTTGCTCAACCAAGTGGCTATCCATCACTAAGGTCGCCAAGTCGTCGGCTGCTACTTCTAATCTTGGGTTGATGTCAGTAAAGAACATCTTGGTATAACCCTTACAGGTGTCGCAGCTTTCTACCCGAATAGCGGCATTAGTTTCGGTTTCAGCCCACAAGAACACGCCCTTGCTTTCGCCGCATGCAGTGCACTCGGCGCGCACTTCATGCCACTGTGTTTCACACAAGCTACAATGTAAGTAGCGAAGGCCAACACGCGGCTCTTCCTTGATAACGCTCCCCACAGGGTGGCTGCCACACACTGGGCATAAGCGTTTATGTGCCTCTGCCTCATCAGCCAAAGCCTGTGCAACATCAACCGCCCAATGTGACCAGTACACTGACAGCGCCGCCCAGATAAATAGGCTGTACTGTGCAGGGACTTGTGCAAAGTGTCCGCCAAGCATCGACTCGGCGTAACCTTGCAATACCTCCCCTTCAGCCTTAGCGAGTTCCTTTAGCACCCCATGTAACTCAGTACTGACTTTGGGCATTAGCTCACTAATTAGCTCCAGCAATACCGACTGCCAATAATTTCCCCACTCAAAGTGCTGCTGCGCCATCGGTTGGCTTTGGCTGAGATCTAGCGTTGGCTTAGGACCAAAGCAGCTACTTGCCGCATCACCGTAAAGTGCCGCTACCTTTTGCTGTGCCTCAACTAACTGCTCGAGTAAGCCAAAGTATTCTGTTAATCCAGATCCTTCAGCTAGCTCTGCAAGTCGCTTGGCTCTAAATTGATAAACGGCCTGTGGATCTGCTGCGATCACGGTTTTAATATCCAGTGACTGTCCAGGGATCTTGTCAGCGTCGAGTATTGCTGTGCTCATAATTAGTGTTTTTCCTGCTTATTAGTCTTTAATTCAGGATCGTTTAGCATGTTAGGGTGATGCTTCTTGCACCAAGCCCGCGACACATAGCCGTACAACATGCCAGCAACTGATCCTTCCACCCACGTCGCCATCCAAAAATGCACAATCACAAAGATCAACATGATCAGTGCAGATACTGCATGAATCAAAATGGCCCACTCAATGGCGCTTGATTCAAAATAAGGGGCAAAGTAAGGCTGCCACATCATGATGCCGGTAATCGTCAATGCGATTGAGGTCACCACAAAGGTACGAAACAGCACTTTTTGACCCGGGTTGTAATGGCCGATAGCGGGGATCTTGTCCTCGTTTTCGAACATCACATCCTTGATGGCTAACATCCATTTCAGGTCATTCTTTTCCCACTTGTTATGATGGTAATAGCGAACTAGCATCACCATTAACGGCAGACACATCATCAAGCCGGCAATGGGGTGAACAAAGCGCGCCATTTGCGGCGTACCTGCAATCGACCCCAACCATTGAAATGATGGGAAGAAGAAAGCAAAGCCGGTTAGGAATGTCACCAAACCTGTTGCAACCACAAACCAGTGACAGATGCGGTCGAACAACTTATGACGCAAAATCATATTCTGCTTATGCATGAGCGTTACTCCTTATCTGACTTATCTGAGTGAGTGTGGTCAAACTGTGCGGGCTCGTCCTCTTCAACGAGGTTACGGCCCACAGTGATACGGTGAAGGCAGGCCACTGCCACGGTCGCGATGATCCCCGCCGCACCCAATGGCTTAACCACGTCTTGCCATAACTTAACTGGCACACTCGTTTTTGGATCGGCTGGTAGGCCGTAATTCTGCGGTTGATTGATATCATGCAGAATCATCATCATGCCTGTACCACCCACACCTTCTGGGTTATATAAGCCGGCATTAACGAAGCCGCGCTTATGCAGTTCTTTAATCCGCAAATCAGCAATAAATAGCATGTCTTCACGGGTACCGTATTTCAGCGCGCCAGTGATACAAGACTTCACACAGGCAGGCTCTTGGCCCACTTGTAGACGGTCTGAACACATGGTGCACTTGTAGGCTTTTTGATCCACTGGGTCGAGTCTTGGTACATCGAACGGACAAGCCACTACGCAGTAACCACAACCGATACACTTATCAGAATCAAAATCGACAATGCCGTTAGCATGCTGAACAATGGCACCTTTAGTTGAACAAGCCGTTAAACATGCGGGGTCATCACAGTGCATACAGGCGCTATGAGTGAAGTTCCAACGTAGCTTATTGTCCTGTTCAATTTCGTTATACTTCATCAGTGTCCAACACTCTGAAGACAAGTCCATTGGGTTCTGGTAAGAACCTTGGAAGCTACCCACAGGTGCTCTAAGGTCGTTCCATTCAGAACACGAAACCTGACACGCTTTACAACCGTTACACTTAGTGGCGTCGAATAACTTTGCCACTTTGCTTAACTTACGTCGTACCTGCGCTGCAGGGGTGAGCTCTGATGTACCAGAGCTTAAAATAATATCTTGAGCAGACATGATTAAACTCCCTCAGCCTTAGCTATATCCACAAGGAATGCTTTAAATTCAGGCACCTGTGTATTCGCATCGCCCACTTCAGTGGTCAGTACATTACAGCTATAACTTCGGCGCGTAAGACCGTTATGACCGCCATGACGCGGTAAGCCAACCGTATGTACCATCTGGCCGTGAACCTTAAGTGGTTGTAGACGCTTAGTGACTAACGCTTTAGTTAACAAACTGCCACGCTTAGAGCTCACCTTGACCCAATCACCATTAGCAATGCCTTTCTTCTCTGCAAGAATTTCATCGAGTTCAACGAAAGTTTCAGGCATAGAGATAGCCGCTAAACGACAGTGGATCGTCCAAAAGTTAAAGTGTTCTGTTAATGAGTACGTGGTGCACACATAAGGGAACTCCGTATGCGAACCTAAAGTCTCGGCCACGCCCGGCAGCATCCGCACCGCAGGGTTGCTGATCACATTCGGGTGCAATGGGTTAGTACCGATAGGCGACTCCATTGGCTCGTAATGCTCAGGGAATGGTCCTTCGGCTAATAATTTTAACGCGAAGAAACGCCCCACCCCTTCTGGCTGCATAATAAATGGATGCGCCGACTCTTTTGGCGGTAACTTCATGTTGAAGTCGCCTTGGTCGATGCCATGCCATTTACCATTAGTCCACTCAACGATGACGCGCTTTGGATCCCAAGGCTTACCATCAACGTCACACGATGCGCGGTTATAAAGCACACGACGGTTTGACGGCCACGAGAACGCCCAGCCCGGCGTAATCCCTTTACCAGAGGTATCTGAGTTGTCACGGCGCGCCATCATGTTGCCGGCTTCAGTCCAGCAACCTGAGTAGATCCAGCAGCCACAAGCCGTACTACCGTCATCTTTTAACTGGCTAAAGCTATCGAGCTGTTTGCCTGTTTTAAGGTCGATACCGTTAAGCTCTTTGGCCACTTCTTCGCCATGTGGGAAGTGTGGATTATGGTAACCCCAGTTAACGGCTTCAATCGGCTCAGGCAGTACACCGCCTTCAGCTTTATAAAGCTCACGTAGCTTCATTAAAATGCCAGATAAAATCTCGGCATCTGGCTTAGATTCGCCTGGTGGGTTTGCGCCCTTCCAATGCCACTGCATCCAGCGACCGGAGTTCACGATACAACCTTCTTCTTCAGCAAAGAGTGTTGTCGGTAGACGGAACACTTCAGTTTGAATGTCGCTTGGCTGCACGTCGTTGAACTCACCTGCTTTTTGCCAGAATACCGAAGTCTCAGTCGCTAACGGATCCATCACCACCATGTACTTAAGCTTGCATAATGCCGCTAAGGTCTTGTTACGGTTCGGCATAGAGTTAATCGCGTTAACCCCTTGAATGAAGTAACCGTTAACTTGGCCGTGGTACATCATGTCGATGTGTTTAGTAAAGTCGTACTGAATATCCCACTTAGGTAACCAGTCATAGCCAAAGCTATTGGCCGCCGTGGCGTTCTCACCCCAGAAACTCTTCATCTGCGAGATAAAGAACTTTGGATAGTTAGACCAGTAGTTAGTTTGGCCAGGACGCAGCGCCTTAGGCGTATAGTTATCTAAGTATGTCGCTAAATCTGTATCGTTATCATTTGGCAGTTTCAAGTAACCAGGTAGGTTCTGGCATAGCAGCCCCATATCGGTTGCGCCCTGCACGTTTGAGTGACCACGCAGTGCGTTAACACCACCACCCAATACGCCGATATTACCCAGTAGCAACTGCACTAATGCCATAGAACGGATGTTCTACGCGCCTTTAGTGTGATGGGTCCAGCCCAACGCATACATAAAGGTCGCCGCCTTGTCATGAACGTGCGTGCTACCAATTAAGGCACACACTTTTTCATAATCTTCAACTGGCGTGCCGGTAATATTGCTTACGGTTTCAAAGTCGTAACGGTCAATGTGATGCTTTAATAAGTTCCACACGCAACGTGGGTGCTCATATGTTTCATCGACTTTGGCATAACCATCTTCATCTAATTCGTAGTACCAAGAATCCTTGTCGTAAGTGCGACTCTTGTCATCAAAACCACTAAATAGGCCTTCATTGAATTCGAAATCTTCGCGAATAATGTAGCTAGCGTTGGTGTACGCTTTGACATACTCGTAGTTAACTTGTTTAGTCTCAATGAGGTATCGACTTAGACCTAAAAGGAATGCGATATCAGTACCACTACGAAGTGGTGCATAGCAGTCAGCTAATGCTGCACTGCGATTAAAGCGTGGATCCACAACCACCAATTTGGCGTTATTGTGTTCCATAGCTTCTGTAACCCAACCGAAACCGACAGGATGTGCTTCAGCGGCATTACCGCCCATGATCACCACGACATTAGCGTTCTTAATATCGATCCAGTGGTTGGTCATGGCACCGCGCCCAAATGTTGGAGCAAGACTTGCTACCGTTGGGGAGTGTCAGTTACGCGCAATAGTATCGATGGCCACTAGGCCAAGAGAACGAGCAAACTTGTGAGTAATAAAACCACCTTCATTTGGCTGTGCAGATGAAGTCATCATGCCGGTACTCAACCAACGGTTTACTGTGGTGCCATCGCTATTTTTTTCAATAAAGTTTTCATCGCGGTCGTCTTTCATCAAGCGCGCGATACGGCTAAATGCCTCATTCCAACTAATGCGTTTCCACTCGTTAGAGCCTGGCTCACGCACTTCAGGAAAATGGTTACGGTTAGGGCTATTTACATAGTCGACTAGACCGGCACCTTTAGGACACAATGCGCCGCGGTTAACCGGATGGTCAGCGTCGCCTTCAATGTGGAAAATCGCTTTTTCAGCGTTTTTACCGTTGCTACCATGGCTGTACATCAACAAGCCACAACCCACTGAGCAATAACAGCAGTTATTGCGGGTTTCTTTTGCTTTCATCAACTTATACTCACGAGGCGCAGCCATCGCAGTGCCGGGCATTAATCCCAGCGCTGATATTGCCGATGTGGTCGCTCCGCAGGCACACAGTTTAAAAAACTGTCGTCTGTCCATATCACCCTCACACAATTAGTATTTTCTACTCAGGCCAATAATCTCATCTCGGCGCTGTAGTTTGTTTTTTGTCATTTATCTGTCCTGCTAAGCTGCGCTTGCTTTAGCTAGCGGTAACCTAAACAGAGACTCTTTAATGCAAATTGATTATCCCCAAAGTCAGCTATACGGACAATTAATAACACACGACAAAGATCACAATAAAAAGCCAACAGAATAAAACCGATAAAAATAGAAAGAAAAAAGAATTAAATCTCACTCAAACGAAAGTGAGGAGGAGAATACGGAATAAAACACCATGCAGCCAGCAATATAAAGAAATGGACAACTTGACGCATCAAACAGAGACACTATGTCTCACCCGTAAGTAATGGTAATGATTAAATTAGGTACTTGAAAAATACATGCTTTCACACGCAATCAACCCTACAGCAAGCTTAGCGTCAAGAAATGAGGCTTTTTGGAAACATAAAGTTTAAAAATTGTTTATTTGGCCATTAATGACCACACGGGAGAACGGGACAATATGGCGCAAGAGTCATGCCCCTTTCATGAATACAGGCAAGCAAATATCTTAAAAATAGGCTGATTTGCCGTTGCAGTGTTTGAGACCCTAGATAAATAATATGAGCGAAGCACGCCTAATCGTACTTAAATTGAGTGGGTTGGCGCCCTTGCTATCGCGGTCATCGCTCAAAATGGAAGCGATTTAGCCTTGCTGTCCGCCATTGTCAGGTAATAACCAAGAGGTGAAATTAACGCAAGTTACAGGAGTTTTTTTTACCAAAGAGTCGATATCGATATTTAGCCAGCAGATTGTAACTGCCTTCGCGAATGGGTTTAGGAAAAAAGCGAAGGTACCTCAGTAATACAGCCATGCCAGTGAGCGAGTTAGCGATTTCAATCACCGCGTCACTGCGTAAATAATAGCGCCCCTGCTTAATAAGAATCACGCTGTCTAGTGCAAGGTGACTAAGTTGATACTGAGCTAACAGTGCTTGACCTTGTATTGATTGTAAAGCCACAAAATTAAAGTGTTCCTCAGGATCATGGCGCCGAACAAACTGTACTGCGCCATCACATAAATTACAGACCCCATCAAAGATAATTGTCGCCTTTACTTCAGCCATAATGTGCCTAGCAACTAAAATAAGCTGTGGCTAAGCACAACGCTGCACTGACTAGGCATCTCTCCCCCCCTCCATCATAGTGATACCTTATTAACGATTAGCTAAGCTTGCCTTTTCGAGTCCAACTAAATAACTGGCGATATCCATCACCTGCTCGGCCGAATTTGCCGACTCATTGAGAATGATATAACGGCCATTAACCAAGATAGTGGGTGTGCCTTGAATTTCTGCCGATGACATCAGCTGCATAGCATGCTTAAGCTTTGACACGATATCAGCCGAATAGAGCTTGCCGATAAACTCTTGCTCCGATAATCCATAACCATTTAAAAAATCAGCTAACTTAGCTTGCTGCTCAGCAAGGCTTTTCACTTCCCGCAGTCCAATGATTTGATTAAACAGTGCAGCATGCACCTGCTGCTTATTTTGCATCTGCTCGGCAATAAAGAAGACTTTTGCATGTAACTTCATCGCTTCATTCCACACCGCTGGCGATTGCACTAAAGTGACACCATCGGCCATACTTTCTTCCCAATCATGCAGGGGTTTTTCGAACAATTCACAGTGAGGGCAGCCATACCAAAAAAATTCGGTTACCGAGATATTATCGCTGCTTGCAGGAATAGGGGTCGCCAATTCGCGGTAGTGCACACCTTCAACATAGTGACCGTCACTATCTAGGCTTGATGGCTCTGAGCAAGCAACAAGGGTCATACTGAGCAGCAGTATGGTGAGGATTTTGTTCATGGCAGTTCCTTTTATTCATGTGGCTCATTATCTCGAAAACTGTAACCAAACTTTAGCTTATTACAACAGCTTAGTACGACCTAAAAACAAAAAGGCACTCTAATGAGTGCCTTTACCTTATCAAACAATTCCCTGCAAAGATTGTTTATAGCAATTTATGAGCAGCAGTCTCGGCGCCACCAGTTTTTAGGTAGCTTATCTAACAATACCTTAGCCATCAGTATCGCGAGTACCACACCCGAGGTATAGACGATACCAGCCGGCAATAGCTCATGCTGCTCACCAATTTGTGGCATTACCACAAAACCGAACGTCTCAACTAAATAGTTAACTAAAATACCCGACACTAAGGCGACGCCTAGGACTCCGCCCAAATAGCCATAAAGCGCACGCTTTCCTAACTCTTTTGTGACCACGCCTAAAGTAGCAATATTGGTTGCAGGGCCTGCCAACATAAACACCAACACAGCACCAGGTGAAACCCCCGCTAAGAGCAATCCTGCCGCGATAGGGGTTGAGGCCGTGGCGCAGATATACATAGGCACAGAAATAAGCACCATCACTAGCATGGCAAGAATGCCGTCGCCCCACTTTGCCATAAAGTCAGCAGGCACGTAGGTTTGCACCAGTGCCGCAAAGAACAAACCAATCAACAACCAAACCGTGGTGTCTCGAACTAGATCTGTCGCGGCGTAATGCAGACCTTTACCAATACGGCCAATAACAGAGGTGCCCTTTAATTCAGTGGCAACATCTCTGGTCGATTCACAGCAGCTCTCGACTTCAGCACTAGCCTGTTCATGGCTAGAAGTGTCCGTTTTTTTACTGCTACAACATGATGATGTAGCTTCCACTACTGGGGCTTTTTTACTTGAGCAGCACGAGCCTTTCTCAGCTTTCGCTTCAATTTTTGGCTCAGCTTTTTTGCTACTACAGCATGAAGCTACTGGCGCAACTTGCGCCTCAGCTTTTTTACTGCTGCAGCATGAGCTTACTTGCTCTGCTTTGGCACCAGTTTGTTTAGCTTCGTCACTAATATTAGCATTAGCAACAGGTTTACCATCATCGTCATCACGGCCCACCAATAAGCCTGCAACGATAGCACTAATCACCGCCGCAATAGGTCTGACTATCGCCATAAATGGACCCAGTAATACATAAGACACGGTGACTGAATCCACGCCAGTTTCAGGCGTTGATACTAAGAATGAAGTGGTTGCGGCTTTCGATGCACCGCTACGACGTAGACCAACGGCTGCGGGAATAACACCACAAGAACACAAGGGTAGAGGCGCGCCCAATACCGCTGCTTTTACCACAGTTTTAAAACCGTGGCCGCCAAGCTGCTTTTGCATCCAGGCCATAGGAACGAACATTTTCAACATGCCCGCTAGCACTAAGCCTAATAATAGCCATGGCGCAGATTCTAGAAACAACTCAATAAAGTTTTCAAATAACATAACGACTTCTCACGTGTATTCTGAGTATTTTATTTATTAGTACAGTGCTTAGTGAACCCACGTTCACCATGACTATGCTGATTATTTTCACAGCGAATGCTGTCGGTATTCGATTCTAATGCTTCGAGTATTGAGCAATGTTCAGCGCTTTCAGGGCCACCACAACAGGCTTGCGACAATCGTTGTAGCGACAATTGAAAATGGTTTAACTCGGCAATTTTCGCTTCAACATTAGCCAGTTTGTCATCCACTAATCCCTTCACATCGGCGCAAGCCCAATTGGACTTATCTAACTCAATCGAGAGCAGTTCGGTGATCTCGGCTAACGTAAACCCCACCGCTTTGGCGCGTAAAATAAAGCGTAATCGCTCAGCATCGGCTTCGGTATAGATCCGGTAACCAGAGTCGGTGCGCGATGATGGCGACAAAAGACCATGTTTTTCATAAAAACGTAAGGTATCTGTTTTGACTTCGCACAATTGTGCAAGCTCACCAATTCGATACATGCCTAGCTCCAGTTCCGTTTTAAATTTAATCTCAACATCAAAAGATAAAAAGCAAAAATAGCCCGCTTAAACCTTTTGATTTTGTCGAGTATAAACCTTGGAGTTGTATCCAAGGTCAAGACTTATTCTGCGCTTTAAAAAACACTAAAGCTTGTTCTGCTGAACGTATTGTGAAATCGCGCAGAAAAAAACACTGTCGAGTGTAAATTTACGTTAAAATATGCGCGCCGTGACGAGGGGTAAAAAATATTGAGGGACTTTTGGAAAGCAGTGTAGGCCACAAAGGCGCGAGACTGTTCTGTTTTCCGAAAGATCCTTAAAAATAACTACTGGACCCTGTACCTACAATGAATAATGCCAGACCTATTCGTCGCGCGCTGTTAAGCGTTTCAGATAAAACCGGAATCTTAGAGTTTGCACAAGCGCTGCATGCTCAAGGTGTTGAGCTACTTTCTACAGGTGGCACCGCACGCCTGTTGGCTGATAATGGTGTGCCAGTCATTGAAGTATCTGACTATACTGGTCACCCAGAGATCATGGATGGCCGCGTTAAAACCCTGCACCCTAAAGTGCATGGCGGCATTTTAGCGCGTCGCGGTATCGACGAAATCGTAATGGAACAAAACAACATCAAGCCAATCGATTTGGTTGCGGTTAACTTGTACCCATTTGCAGCGACTGTTGCGGCAGAAGGCTGCACCTTAGCTGACGCTATCGAGAACATCGATATTGGCGGCCCAACCATGGTTCGCTCTACAGCTAAAAACCACAAAGACACTACCATTATCGTTAACGCTAACGACTACGGCCGCGTGATTGCCGAGATGCAAGCGAACGAAGGTAGCACCACACTTGAAACTCGTTTTGACCTAGCGATTGCCGCGTTTGAGCATACTGCCGCGTACGATGGCATGATAGCTAACTACTTCGGTACTAAAGTGCCTGCGCACAGCAAAGATGAGTGTCACGAAGATTCTAAGTTCCCACGCACCTACAACACCCAGTTAGTAAAAAAGCAGGACCTGCGCTATGGCGAAAACAGCCATCAAACAGCCGCTTTCTACGTTGATACTAATCTCGATGAAGCCTCTGTTGCCACTGCAGTTCAACTGCAAGGTAAAGCACTTTCATACAACAACATCGCCGATACAGACTCCGCACTTGAGTGCGTAAAAGAGTTCGATGAGCCAGCATGTGTGATTGTTAAGCACGCTAACCCTTGTGGCGTTGCTATTGGTGAAAATCTACTAGAAGCCTACAACCGTGCATTCCAAACTGACCCAACCTCAGCCTTTGGTGGCATCATCGCCTTTAACGGCGAGCTAGATGCAGCAACAGCAAGTGCGATTGTTGAGCGTCAATTTGTCGAAGTCATCATTGCGCCTAAAGTCAGCCAGGCTGCACGTGACGTTATTGCAGCTAAAGCTAATGTGCGTTTACTTGAGTGTGGACAGTGGACAAGCAAAACCACCAGTCTAGACTATAAGCGCGTTAATGGCGGCTTACTGCTGCAAGACCGTGACCAAGGCATGGTAGATTTGGATGACGTTAAAGTCGTTTCTAAACGTCAGCCAACCGCTAGCGAAATGAAAGACTTAATGTTCTGCTGGAAAGTGGCTAAGTTTGTAAAATCAAACGCGATTGTCTACGCAAAAAACAGCATGACTATCGGTGTCGGAGCTGGCCAAATGAGCCGCGTATACAGTGCTAAAGTTGCTGGTATCAAAGCCGCTGACGAAGGCCTAGAAGTGCAAAACTCAGTAATGGCATCAGATGCATTTTTCCCATTCCGTGATGGTATTGATGCTGCAGCAGAAGCTGGCATCAGCTGTATCATCCAGCCAGGCGGCTCAATCCGCGATGAAGAGATTATTGCAGCAGCTGACGAGCACGGCATGGCAATGGTATTTACCGGTATGCGTCACTTCCGTCATTAATTTATATGAAGTTCTAGGTCCTAGGTTTTAGGTCCTAGGTTCTAGGTTTTAGAACCTTTATCTAAAGTTTCTAAAAATTGATTTTTAAGGTTTAGCGCAAAGTCATCGGTTATTGAACAAAGAAAGCACGCGCAACGTATGCCAATACGTGAGCATGCTTGATGCCGTTCAAGGACCGATGAAGAAGCGATTAAGGATTAAAAAATGAAAGTATTGATTATTGGTGGCGGCGGTCGCGAACATGCATTGGCATGGAAGGCTGCACAATCGACGCAAGTTGAAACGGTATTTGTAGCGCCGGGTAATGCAGGTACTGCATTAGAGCCAAAGCTTGAAAACGTAGCGATTAATGTTGAAGAGATCTCGGCATTAGTTGCCTTCGCCACAGAGCAAAAAGTAGCTATCACAATAGTGGGCCCAGAAGTGCCATTAGCACTTGGTGTGGTTGATGCCTTCAATGAAGCAGGCTTGCCAATCTTCGGCCCAACCAAAGGGGCGGCGCAGCTAGAATCGTCTAAAGCCTTCACTAAAGACTTCTTGGCTCGCCACAATATTCCTACAGCGGCCTACTCAAACTTTACTGAGATAAAACCAGCTAAAGCCTATGTTAAGCAAGTAACAGCCCTGACTGGTTTCCCGATTGTCATTAAGGCTGATGGCCTAGCGGCGGGTAAAGGCGTTATCATTGCGGCAGATCAAAGCGAAGCTGATGCAGCAATCGAAGATATGCTAGCGGGTAACAAGTTTGGCGAAGCGGGCTCACGGGTTGTGGTTGAAGAGTTCTTAAAAGGCGAAGAAGCCAGCTTCATCGTGATGGTGGATGGTAAGAACATTCTTGCTATGGCCAGCAGCCAAGACCATAAAGCACGTGACAATGGTGACCATGGGCCAAACACTGGCGGCATGGGGGCATATTCACCAGCCCCCGTTGTGACTCAAGCGGTTCACGATTGGACTATCGAGAATGTAATTCGCCCAACCGTTGATGGCATGGCGGATGAAGGTAATGTTTACACTGGTTTCTTATACGCAGGCCTGATGATTTCTCCAGATGGCAGCGCAAAAGTACTTGAGTACAACTGCCGCTTTGGCGATCCAGAAACCCAACCGATTATGATGCGTTTGAAATCTGACTTAGTTGAGCTTTGTTTAGCATCAACTCGCGGCGAGCTTGATCAAGTCACTGCCGAGTTTGATTCACGCGCAGCTGTGGGTGTGGTGATGGCGGCAGGTGGCTATCCAGACGCTTACCGCAAGCATGACGTGATTGAAGGGCTAACCTTAGGTAACAATAATGCAAAAGTTTTCCATGCAGGAACTAGTATGGAAAATGGTCACGTAGTCACTAACGGCGGCCGCGTATTGTGTGCTACCGCACTGGGCAACACGGTTACCGAAGCACAGCAAGATGCTTACAACTTAGTTGAGTCTATCCATTGGGATGACGTTTACTTCCGCACAGATATTGCTTACCGCGCAATAGCTCGTGAAAATAGCGAAAGCTAAGTAACTCTATTCTCTTGTAGAATAGACATTGCTTACCGAGTAATGGCCCGTGAAAATAGCGAAAGCTAAGTAACTCTATTCTCTTGTAGAGCAGACATTGCTTACCGAGTAATGGCCCGTGAAAATAGCGAAAGCTAAGTAACTCTATTCTCCTGTAGAACAGACATTGCTTACCGAGTAATAGCCCGTAAAAATGGCGAAGGCTAATTAGCCATCTCGTTTACAGCTATTCAAAGCCCTGTTAATACAGGGCTTTTTTCATGGACTACCAAAATGGAGATGACGGTTATTCTCGCCTACTAAGCTAACGCTAGAGTCAATATCTAAGGCTAAACAGATATCAAGCCTCAGTCACTTGCCCTGCCACTCTGAATTTGTATGTCACTCATCGGCCTAAAATATAAGAAAGTGAAAAGTGGGATCTAGGCCCGCTTACATTAAAATGCACACCAACTGCATAAACAAACCTTTCGATTACAAATGTATCGACAACTTTTTCATATTGTTCATAACCTAAGCTAAAACATTGTTTTTATATGCAACTTTTACCCCGCATAAAAAAACTTACAACCATCAAAAAGCAAACTGACAGCACAAAATAACAGTTAACCAACCAATTGCAGCATATTACTCACACATGTATACTCGCGCTTCAATTTTAAGCTGGAAGCACTATGAAGTACCTAAATCTGTTGTTACTTTTCTTACTTACTGCCTGTGGAGGTGGTGAGTCAGATTCAACAGAACCGCTACCACAGAAAGAAACTCATCCACCTATTACAGCCATTGATATTACAAGAACATTTTCACATCATGGCGCTATCACTCCTGATATCGTAGGAGCATTCGGAAATATCAGTTATCAACTCGTTGATAGCGCCCCAGATGATGTGTTACAGATCTCAGCAGATAAGCGTAGTCTGATAATCCTCAATGCAGGCAGTACTGAAGTCATTGCCAATGATCCTGGTAACGCGCAATACTTACCAGCAAGCACTCGCTTCAATGTCACTATCGGCAAAGCCCCTCGACCACCTCTAGTGACTAACAATCTAAGCTTTCCTTACCAAGCAGCTGCAAGTCATCAAGTCAACGTAAATGGTGCTCTTGGCGAACTCGAGTATGCGCTAAGCGCTGATCAAAGCGATCAAGTTATACTGATTGAACCTGCTGGTGAATTGCTGATTTGGGGCAGTGGCAGCGTATTGGTCGATGTCACTGACAGCGGTGGACGTAACTATCAAGCGGATACCCAACAATTTAAAGTGACCATTGAATCCGCGGCTACTGAATTTGCGCAATTTTCAGATGTCATTGATAAACCTTTCCTATTGGGAGCAAAACTACTTCCGGTATACCGCGGCTCTCCAACTGAAAACATTCATTACTCTCTAGTAGATGCTACAAATAACCATGTGGTGCAAATAGATGAAGCAAGTGGTGAAATGAGTATTATTGGCGCTGGTGCAGCTGAGATCAAAGTCATCCAACATGCTCCACAATATCACCAAACCGTTGCAACTCAGCGTTTTAAAGTGCAAATCAATCCAGCGAAGAACCTTGAACTACAAGTTGCAGATATCTCTGCGGCCTATAATGCTGATGCTCAAAAAACCATTAAAGTGACAGGCGCTAAGGGTAAACAATCTTTTTCCCTCTCAGAAAATGCAAATCCCGATATCATCAATATTATTGATGCTGAAAAAGGGACTTTTAGTTTTATTGGGGTAGGTAAAACACAGGTGACGATTAACGACGCTGGCAACCAAAACTACCTAGCTGAAAGTCGCGAAATTAATGTTGAAGTCACACGTATCAATAGCAACTCTCTAAACAGTTTAGATATCCAGAGCCGTTACCAACAGAATCAAACTATTCAACCTCAAGTCATAGGCGGTCATGGTCAGTTAGCTTATGCCTTAAGCGATAGTAGCCCACAAGATGTTATCTCTATCGATGTAAATACGGGATCAATGACAGTATTTAAGCCTGGAACTGTTGAAGTTATCATCACAGATGATGGCGGAGAGTTCTGGGCTAACCAGCAGCAGAATTTTACAGTTACTGTCGACAAGCAAACTAATAGCGATCTTATTCTAGCGAATACCCGAGTCGACTATGCAGCCAATGCGACTTTTACTCCACAGGTGATCAATCACAAAGGCAGTGTGAGCTTTAGCATAGATAATGGAAGCGATGGAGTCTTTAAGCAAAATGCCGATACTGGAGCCATTACCATAGTGGGAGCTGGTCGCGGGTGGATAACAGCTATCGATTCGGGCGATGAGTATTTTGCTCCCGCCACAGAACGTTTTTATGTAGATGTCTCGCCACTCAATGGCACATTATCAATTTCATCCGTGCGAGTTCCATATTCAACAGGAAATACATTTGATATACCAATTTCTGGTGGTATTGGCCAACTAGAGTGGCAACTTAAGTATGGAGAAAGTGATGTCATCACGATAAACGAACTAGCACGAACCTTCACAATTAATAATGCAGGCTCTGCAACTTTCATTGTGACCGACAAAGGAGATGCTGGGCATGTCTCACAAAAAGCAGAGTTCAATGTCATCATCGATAAAGCTGATGAAAATACTGACCTAGCACTTGCAACTGCGTTTATGAGTAAACCCTTTGCTATCGATGCCACCATCCCTGCTCCTGTTATATCAGGTCGAGCTCTAAATAGTCATATCAGCTATTACACCGCCTCTCAAAACAGTCATATTGTCAGCGTAGATCCGACAACTGGTGTGCTCGCAGTAAATGGAGCCGGTCTTGCTCAAATTAGCGTAATAGAGCAAAGCCGAAACTTTGAACGCACTATTCGTCAGTTCAATGTCAATATTGAAAAAGCCAAGCATCCAGGCCTAGAGCTTGAGAACAATATTATAAATGTAGTGTTCTACCCTGATCGCCGAGTTAAAGCACCCGCTGTCGCAAGCCAATTTGGTAAATTAAGCTATGCTTTTGCCACACCAGTATCGCCAGAGCTTGTAGAGCTCGCACCCAACGGTGAAATCACGATACACAGCTACCCAAAATCGCTAGAAAATGACTATTTTGATGTCAATGTAACTGACGATGGCGGCCAAAATTACCAGCCTACTTCCGCTACCTATAAAGTTTTTATTTCTCCAATAGAAGCAGGCTTAGGTGAAGAAGCAAGTATCAGCTTTGATGGAAGTGATAAACAAATTATCTCTCCTATTGATATCGCGGCCAATGAGGTTTCTTACTTCACCGTTTTTGGTGGCAGAGGCGAGTTAACAAACCATACTCTCGGAGATCAAGGTGGTGGCTACTCAACGATGATAGCTCAAGTCTGCAAAGATCCGGTTAACTACAAAGGTTGCACCTTGATCACTTTAAGGCTGCAAAAGACCAGCCATTGCAGTGACGGAAGCCAAATTGCTTACCCTATTAATTCTAAGGCGATTTATACCTGCCCAGGGCTAACACAACCCACCAGCTCAGAAGTCACGATAAGCCTCAATAAAGATGATGCTTTCAATGCTTGGTTTACCCAATCTGGACGTTATCAGATGGGCTCTCCAATCGTGCTCGTACATTTTGCTAAGCCCTACCGAAGCGGTGGTGTTATTGAAGCTGGTGATATTCAATCTAGGGCCTGGTGGTTAATCAATCTTGATCTCACTAATAACTAATAACCTACTACTAAGCCCAGTTTCACTGGGCTCTTTTTTGCACAATATGGCTTCGATGGTTATAGAGCGGTATAGATGAGAAACCTAACTAATTCTGTAACGTCTTTTAGGCGTTATGCTGTAACTTAAGTAACATCCTAATCCGCGTAAACCAATCTAAGGTTTTGTGACATAGGTTACATAAAGTCAGTATCTGTTAGCGCACTCTATGGGCAATAACAGATCAAATCGTAAACAATAACATCAGTTCAAACCAACTCAATATAGATTGGTATCGATTTTACTAAAACTTAAACTTAAATATCAGGGGTTAACAATGGCATATTCAATTGGCGATCTTATCTATCAAGGCGAAACATCAGGTGTTCATAACTGGGACACGCTATCAGGCTCATCTTTTTACTGGCACCCAGACTGGCTGCATATTGCTGAAGAGATGACGGGGCACAGCGCCACGGCTCACATTGAGACCAGTAACGAGAAAGCGACTAAAGCTGAAGCGGCGGCTGCAATTGTAAAACACCTCAATAAATAACCTTTCGTATACTGCGCCGCACACTAGCGACCAGACTCTATCGCCCTTCGTGCAATTTTATCAATTAGCTCTGGGGCGATAATTTTAAAGAAACGACCTATTTTTCCTCTAAACGAGGTGATTAGCTGACGCTTTCTGTTTGCTATCGCCGGTATCATCAGCTGCGCGCACTTCTGTGCAGTCATGATTTTAGCCTCCTGCATCGGTGTTTTACCTAAAGGCTGCCCTTTGGCATCGAGTGCACGCTTATGGGTTTGGCTTACCACAAAATCTGGGCAAATCACGGTTACTGCAACATCATTATCATTTAGCTCAATTCTTAGCGAATCAAAAAAACCAATAACAGCGTGCTTTGAAGCCGCATACCCCGAACGCGCAGGCACACCGGTCATCCCCGTTAACGAGGCAACGGCCACTATCTGTCCTTGGGTTTGCTTTAAATAGGGAATTGCTGCGTGGGTGAGATAAACCGGACCCAGATAGTTTACCTGCATGATCTGCGATATAACGCTCAAGTCTTGCAGCTCATCAAAACGTGACCACATGGTCATTCCCGCGTTGTTGACTAAGATATCTAGCTTGCCAAAATGAGCGATACAGGCTTTGATTAAACCTGAGCATTGGCTTTGTTCTGAAAGGTCTGCCACATGCACCAATGGGGGTTGGCCGAGTTCTGCCACTTCCTCGGCTAACGAGTTCAGTCGCTCAAGATTACGGGCACAGAGCACCAGTTTACAGCCATAAGGAGCAAGTTCTATGGCTAATGCTCGCCCTATACCTTCCGATGCCCCGGTGATGATAATAACTTTGTCATTAAAGATTTGCATATATCACCTAACACTCGAGAGTTTATATTTAAGTGTTAAAGCTCACACATAATTACCCCAATCGCAAATAACTCTTTTAAACCATCACTCTTTTAAAGTGATCGCGATTTTAAACCATCAGTTTTTCTGGGGCGGGTTCTGTTTGATAGGACTCTAATGCTTGAGGTCGGCCAATACCGTAACCTTGGGCATAGTTAATCCCAATGATTTCGAGTTGATCGATAATCTCTTGGTTTTCCACAAATTCTGCGATCGTTTCGATTCCCATCACTCGGCAGACATCGTTAATCGATTTTACAATGGCGTAGTCTTTGGCATTGCTGACTAAGTTTTTTACAAAGCAGCCGTCTATCTTAACGTAGTCGACAGGCATCTCTTTGAGGTAACCATAGGATGCAAACCCGCTACCAAAATCATCCAGTGCAAAAGCAAAGCCACGCTTTCGCAGATCTAACAACATCTTCATCGCACGACTACGATTTTGGATAGCACTTGTTTCGGTGATCTCAAAGCAAATACAACTGCTCGGGATCCCAAAACGCTTTTGTTGCTTAAGGATAAAGTCGACCATGCCTTCAGCGCCAAGGCTATTACCTGACAAATTAATCGATAGGCAGTGATCATCCCAAAGCGGTTCATTTAAAGATAACCACAGAAAAGTCTTTCTGATGACCTCTTTATCGACATCAACAATTAACTTAAAGCGCTCTGCAGCAGCAATAAATTGTGCAGGAGGCAAAACTCTCCCGCCCGGCTCTTGGATCCGCAGTAATACCTCAAGACGCTGTCTACGACTGTGAGAGGAAAGACATTTTATCTTTTGATAGTAAAGAACCAGTTCATTGTGCTCAATCGCCTGTACAATTCTAACCGCCCACTTAGATGCATTACGTTGATAGCTTAAGTCTTTGTCGCGGCTGTCATAAAAGTGCACTTGGTTACTACCCTTGCATTTAGCAGCATGGCAGGCGATATCGGCATCTTTTAGTAGCTCTAAAAGATCCGTTTGTTGATCAAAGCGTGACAAGGCTACGCCAGCACTCACACCAACGCGGTAGTGCGTATCGTTATGTGTCACCTCTTGGCTACCCACGCTGACAATGATCTTCTTAATCAACTTAGCCACTTCAAGGGCCGAGCAGTCTTTAATCACTAAGCCAAATTCATCGCCACCTAAACGCCCTAATAATTCACCTTTGAATAAGCAAGAGCCAATAGCTTTAGCAACGTTATCAAGCATTTTATCGCCAACGCTATGACCGCATGACTCATTGATAAGCTTAAATTGTTCCAGATCCAGACATACCACTGCCAGTGTTTTGGACGATTGCACATAACGAATAAATTGCTGCTCAAATGCACCACGATTAAGCAGCCCTGTCATAGAGTCAAAATGAACTCTGCGCTGCAATCGCTGTTTGAGTAGCGCTTCATCGGTGGTATCTCGTAGCACAATCACTGCGCCAATAATACGGCCAGAGTAGTCTGATAAATTGCTGAATTTGCCACTCATTAGCTTAGGTGTATCAATGTCTAGTCTAAGCTGCGTGGACTCCACACGTAGACTGCCGCCTTGCATAAAAGCAACTAAGGTATCGCTCAAGCCTTTATGACCTGCTAACAATTCATCCAGGCTTTTGCCTCGCGCCTGCTCATTACTCACTTTTAGCAAGCGTTCGCCATAAGGGTTGAGATAACTCACTCTGGTATCAATATCGATCAAAATGACCGCTTCAGCAATTGACTCTAAGGTGATCTTAGATTGCCTTTCTTGTTGATATACCCGAGATAATAGTTGGTTAATGTCGCTTGATATCTGGCTAAACTCGCCATGGCCGTCACTGCTTATCAGTGCCCTTTCCCTTGAAGTAAAGTCGATAGCGTTAAGTTGTTTAGCAAAGCGCTCAAAGGGCTTAAATACCCCTAACCTAAGCCAAAAGAATACACCTAATAACAAGATGATAGATAAACCCAATAGGCTCAATGTGAACAAGCTATATTGCAATACCACGCGAGATAAAAAGTGATTAGAGAAGGTAATTGTAAGATGCGCTGGCGATTGAGCTAGTAGGCTTGGCATACTCAATTCGGCGGTCACTGTATTGGCGGTCACTGTATCATCTGTTAGTAGCAGCCCGGCTTGTGCGCTTCCCGGTGCCAATTTAATCTGGGTAACAAAATCGCTCAAGTCTAAATTTGCTAAATATGCATCTGTTAGCTTACGGCTCAAAAGTAAACGCTGAGAACCCGACGCCGCCTGCAAGCTTATAAAATAACCCTGCCTATGTTGTGCGTCATAGTAGAGTCCTGTGTTTTCCTGCGGGTTCGCAAGTAGTTCAGCAGGTAGATTTAATCTGGCTTTGTTAGCGCCATCATCCAAGTCAACATACCCGTCTACTACCGGGGATAACTGCAGGTCGCTAAATTGTGCCAGCTTTGGCCATGCAGAAGCTGCCGAATTAACGGCTGAGGCTGACAGCATCGGCTGAGCCTCTAGTGCTCGCTGCAGCACCTCAAGGTCACTTTTTATTTGCGACTCAATACTCTTAAGCTCTGCTTCAATAACATCACGGCGAATCGAATCGACTTCGTTATGTAGCCATGTCACTCCAGCTAAGCTGGCAGCAACGAGGAGCGGGATACTCATCCCAAAAATGATTAAAACAACTTTCTTGCTAATTTGCATTTAAAGACAACTTCTCTAATTCAAAACCCACCAGCAACTCTGGCCACGACTTGGTTTGCGCTAGCAAAGTACCCGATTTATATCATAGATAATACCTACCTTAGATGCAGTCGTTGATAAAAACACCAACCAAGGACAACTCTTAAACAAATCCATGAATAAGCCTGTAAATTCATGGCAAATTCCCCCTGATTATCGCATAAAACCAATTGTTATACTTTTGTGATAATTGAGAGATATTCAGGTGACATCCCTTTGCCACACTGAACCATACATTGCAAAGGAGAGTTATCATGAAGCTTAACCAGATCACTAAAATGCTTATTCTAAGTACCGCTATTAGCCTACCCGTGTCAGCGGCTGAGTTAGAGATTAGCATCACTAATTTAACCCACGGCAATCATTTCACCCCGCTGCTCATCGCAGCCCATGATATGGACAGCCACCTTTTCCAAGCCGGAGAAATGGCAACTCCTGCCTTACAAAAAATGGCTGAGGGCGGTGATATTGCCGACTTAGATGCCGCCGTAAAAGGTGCAGGCGGTATTACGCTGACCAATCCGGCTGGCGGACTATTAGCCCCTAGCACTAAAGTCGACAGCATTATGCTCGATTCAGGTGATATGACTCACCTATCGATTACCGCTATGGTCCTGCCAACAAACGACGCTTTCGTCGGCTTAGATGCCTGGAAAATCCCAACCGAAGCCGGCAGCTATACCTTTACCCTTAATGCCTATGACGCTGGCACAGAAGCCAACGACGAAGTCGTTAATGGTGGTGGCATGTCTGGTACTCCAGGGATCCCCGCGGCACCTGGTGGTGATGGCGGCATGAACGCAACCGGTGTAATGGGTATGAGCAGTAACGATAAGGTGCATATTCACCCAGGCGTGCTTGGCGATACCGACCTACAGGGCGGCATGAGTGACCTTGATAGCCGCGTACACCGCTGGTTAAATCCGGTAGCTCGAGTGACTGTTGTGGTTAAATAGGAGAATACCTGATGAATAATCCTAACAAGAACCTTAAATACAACGGGCTTATACTGTTGAGCGCTGGTGCATTATTACTAGGCGGCTGCTCTGACAATAATAATGACATCCCTGAACCCATTACTCCCCCCGCAGTTACACCGACAATGCAGAGCTACAGCATTGCAGTGACCAACTTAACCGCAAACCAGCCCATGTCGCCAATTGCGGTCGTTAGCCATCAAGTTGACACAGTGCTATGGAGTAGCGGACAAAGCGCTAGCGTCGCTTTAGAAACATTAGCAGAATCCGGAGATCCCAGTGGCTTAACCGATGAAGCTGTGGTCACTGAGCTGACAAGTGGTGCTGGCATATTATTACCTGGGGCCAGTGAGAAGATCTCTATTAGTCTTAATGCCGATATGATTGCGGACCTGTCAGTAGTGACCATGCTCGTTAACACTAACGATGCCTTTGCAGGTTTTACCGGTTATGACTTAACAGCCTTAGCTGTTAATGAGTCTATCAGCTTTAGAGTGATTGCCTACGATGCTGGTACTGAAGCGAATACTGAAGCTAAAGGCACTATCCCAGGCCCTGCTGATGGTGGCGAAGGTTTTAATGCCACACGTGATGACTCCAACAAAGTTCACGCTCACCCTGGAGTCATTAGCAGTGATGACGGCCTTGCAGACTCCGTCCTTTCAGCCTCACATCGCTTTGATAACCCAGTAATGCTAATCCGCGTGAATCGCACAGAGTAAACGACTTATAAAAGTGACCAATAATAGTGCGAAATAAAAGCTTCCATCGGCGGGTCTTGTTGTTAAGCAACTGCCTTTGGGAGCGAAGCATGAATGGATCAATCAACAACAATGAGCATCAAACATCGAAGCGAATACTACTCCTCGAAGATGAGCAAGACTTAGCAAAACTCGTCATGCTCAACCTTAAAAGCATGAATCATGATGTGATCCATTGCACCACGCTGCAACAAGCACAACGTCATATAGAGCAAACTAACGTTGACCTTATTGTCATGGATAGAATGCTACCCGATGGCGATGCAATCACCCTATGCCAACAGTTCCGTGAGGCCGGAAACGACCTACCTTGCATGATGTTAACCGCTAAAGACTCTGAAGCCGATATCGTGCTCGGGCTCGAGTCAGGTGCAGATGATTATTTGATAAAACCTTTTAGTGTGCTCGAGCTCAGAGCCCGAGTTAAAGCCCTGCTAAGGCGCTCAAGACAACTGGAACAACAGCAAAACTCAGTTGAATTTGATGGCATCACCATTAACTGTAATACCCGAGAAGTGATTGCTTTTAATGAAGTGCTGGAGCTGACTGCTCGAGAGTTCGACCTCTTGCTGTACCTTGCTCAGCATCCCAAGCAGGTGTTCAGCAGAATGCAATTATTAGAAGCCGTATGGGGTTACTCATATTCAGGTTATGAGCACACGGTGAATAGTCATGTGAATCGCTTACGCTCTAAGCTTGCGCGTAATAGCCACACCTCTAAATTGGTTAAAACGGTCTGGGGGGTTGGCTACAAATTTACTCCACCCACAATACAAGCAGCATCTTAACCTTACCTTAGTCCTAAATAACTCACCTTAGAGGGCAAGCAATGAAAAGCTTATTTAGCCGAATCTTACTCGCGGCTACTTTAGTCATACTCATATTACTTGTCGCACTGTGGCAATGGCAGCAGTTTAGCCAAGAATTTAGCCGCAACCAAATTCAACAATCGCTGCACCGCGAGCTTGCTGAGCATATGGCGCATATCAACCCCCTACTTTCTAAAGGAGTGACCTCCGACGCTGCATTAAAAGAGGCCTTTCATGACTTTATGCTGCTAGGCCCTAGCTTTGAAATATACACCTTAGACAATCAAGGTCAGGTCATCGCTTATGATGCGAGTGAAGAAAAGATTAAGCAGCAGCGAGTTGATACAAAACTCATAAACACCTTCATTGACGGTAATAAACTGCCTTTACTCGGTACCGACCCGCGCTCAATCAACAAAGATAAAATCTTTTCCGCAGCTAAACTCATTGACCCTCAAGGCAAACAAACTGGCTATCTATACGTGATTATTGGGGGGGAGGACTTTGATAGCTGGCAATCAATTGTTGGCGAGCATCAATCGACACAGTTTTGGGCGGCCGCCATTGTGATCACCTTCGCTTTTGCCATCTTACTCTTTATATTGTTATTAAAGATTTTTACCCAACCATTAAGCCGTTTAGAACATGATCTGAACTTGCTGGCCAAGCACAAGCTCAATGATGGCCTCACTTTACCAGGCCAATACTCAGGCAGCAGTGAAATCAATCGCCTCAGTCAGCATATCAATACGTTATTGTCAGCATTAAGTGAGCAGCACCAAGCGATTCATCGCCAACAAGAAGAGCGTCATGCTTTTATGTTGCATCTGTCTCATGACTTAAAAACACCGCTAACCTCACTACAGGGTTATATCGACACCTGGTTATTACTGCCTGAACATGAGCGCAGTAGCGACCTAATTGAGATCGCAGCTCGCTCAGGCCAGCACCTGCAGCAATTACTGGGGCAATTACTTGAGCTAACCGCGCTTGAAAATGGTCAGGTAACACCAAAGTTTCAAGCTTGCTTGCTAAGCAATCTATTGCAGGAGTTACAGCAAACCTTTGCCCCTAGAGCAAAATCGAAATCGATTGAGCTAGACTTTGTCGATAAACAGCAGCTAACGATAAGTACCGATCCACAGCTGCTACAAAGGGTGCTTAATAATCTAATAGATAATGCTATTCGTTATACTCCAGAGCGAGGAAAAATAAGCATTGCGACCATGACTGCCGATAACGATAAAGTGTGGCTACAAGTCAGTGATAACGGCTCAGGAATGCATAAGCATGAGCTGCTAGCCCTGAAGCAATTAAACCAAAGGACGCTCGATATAACAGGTGAGCAAAGTGCTCTACCGCAATTAGGCATAGGCCTTGCGATAGTCAGGCAGCTATTAACCTTGCTCGGCTGTGGTATAGAAATTGACAGTACACCGGGTAAAGGTAGCCAATTTAGATTGGAGTTAAAGCCTGTTAAGACGGTGAGTGGGGCACCAAGTAATGATAAAGCTGAGAGTTCATCTCAAAATCCGCTAACAACAGAAACAATAAAGGCCCAGTAAACTGAGCCCTTATTTATACCAACCAATGGTCAATTAATTCGCGTGTGGGCGAGCTAATTACTTGTGGTATTTACCTGATAACTCATGCACTGAGTTAATGAACGAACCTGCACGCTCTGGATCAACATGCTGGTGAATACCGTGGCCCAAGTTAAATACATGGCCAGTGCCTTCACCGTAAGAAGAAAGGATTTGATCCACTTCTTGATGGATGCGCTCAGGTGTTCCGTAAAGTACTGATGGGTCCATGTTACCTTGTAGCGCAACTTTATGACCAACACGGCGACGTGCATCACCGATATCAACAGTCCAATCTAGACCTAGTGCGTCACAGCCAGTTTCAGCCATTGACTCAAGCCATAGTCCGCCACCTTTAGTAAATAGCGTAACCGGTACTTGGCGACCGTCTGCATGGCGAGTTAAGCCATCAACGATTTTTTGCATGTAGCGTAGTGAGAATTCACGGTATGCATGGTGAGAAAGTGCACCACCCCATGAATCGAAAATCATAAGAGACTGCGCGCCGTTTGAAACTTGAGCGTTCAAGTACAAAGTAACAGAGTCTGCTAGCTTATCTAAAAGCATATGCAAAGTTGCTGGCTCTTCGTAAGCCATCTTCTTAATCTTTTCAAACGCCTTGCTAGAACCGCCTTCAACCATGTAAGTCGCTAGCGTCCAAGGTGAGCCAGAGAAACCGATTAATGGCACTTCACCTTTAAGCTCACGACGAATGGTGCTAACAGCACGCATTACATAACCAAGCTCATCTTCTGGGTCTGGAATGCAAAGCTTTTTGATTGAATCGATAGTATCTGTAGGGCGTTCGAAACGTGGACCTTCGCCTGTTTCGAAGTAAAGACCTAAGCCCATAGCATCGGGTACAGTCAAAATGTCAGAGAACAGGATTGCAGCATCTAAATCGTAGCGACGTAATGGCTGAAGAGTGACTTCACAAGCCAGGTCTTGGTTCTTACAAAGAGACATGAAGTCGCCAGCTTCTGCGCGGGTGGCTTTATATTCTGGAAGATAACGACCTGCTTGACGCATCATCCAGACAGGAGTTCTGTCGACAGGCTGTTTTAATAACGCACGTAAATAACGATCATTCTTTAATTCTGCCATTTGGCTTGATTCCTAAACTTATAGTGATATCCGCTTGGGGCAGTAGTTTAGCATTTACGTTAATAAAGTAACCTGAATCCGTAAAATAATGTGACAAGCAACGCGACATTTTCCGTCAATTCTGAGGTAGTTAACATTATTGCCTTCTTTATCGGTAAAATATTAAGGCTATAAATCACAGTTCACAGCTTTGACTAGAAACGTGAAATAGATTCACAACTCAGCTTAACCTAAGCTGTATGACTCCCAATGTGGCAGAAAAAAGTTGCACCAAGGTGCTAGCTTTGGTATAAAAAGTCTGCGCTAGCAAGAACAATCAAGAAGCTCGTCGCATCGAGCCCGCAAAAACTTTACTCGCCCAGCGATAGATTTCTATCGCTGGGCATTTTATTTTATAACGCCCCATTCACAATTCATACGCTGGTATGTCCATTTCATAAATCCTTCAAAAATGGTTGATCAAAACCACATTTGTCCCCTACATTAGAGATACAGAGATGGATTTTTAACGGGGAAGATCATGCTAAGAAAGCTAGAGAAAGCCGAACAAAAATGGGGCGGCTCAAATACTCTTATAGATCAATGGTTAAATAATCGGCGCAACCTGCTTATTAACTATTGTCAGATTGCTGGGATCCCGCCGTATGAGGAAACTGAAAAATCACTCCCTGCCTTTGCGTCTGTAAAGCTGTTTTGTGACCAATTAATGGATTATGTGTCTGAAGGGCACTTTGAGATCTATAACCAAGTTGTGACCGCCTGTGAGAAAAATGGCAGCTCAAGCCAAGCGCTTGCTCAACAACTGGTACCCAAGATTAGTGAAACCACTGACACAGCTTTAGACTTCAATGACAAATATACCGAAGCCGATGATGAGCAAGTGCTATTTCATTTAGATAAAGACCTGTCATCTTTAGGTCACGCAATGGAAACACGTTTTGAGCTTGAAGATAAGCTGCTCGAAGTGCTGCACGCTAAGCATTCTTAAGACTCAAAGAAGGTTCTAGGTGCTAGGTTCTAGGTTCTAGGTTCTAGGTTCTAGGTTCTAGCATAATAAAAATGAATCAACAAAAAGGCCAGCTGATTAGCTGGCCTTTTTAGTGCTTCAATCTAGCTTAAACTGCTGATTGGAAAATCACTTCATCAGCTTTTGCTGTGTACGACGCAATTTGATCAAAGTTCAGGTAACGATAAGTGTCAGCTGCAGTTGCATCTAACTCTTTAGCGTATGTCTGATACTCATCTGGTGATGGTAAACGACCAAGTAGTGCAGCAACTGCCGCTAGTTCTGCAGATGCTAAGTAAACATTAGCCCCTGTACCTAGACGGTTCGGGAAGTTACGTGTAGAAGTTGAAACTACCGTAGCACCTTCAGCAACACGTGCTTGGTTACCCATACACAGTGAACAACCTGGGATCTCAATACGTGCACCAACACGGCCGAAGATTGCGTAGTAGCCCTCTTCTGTTAGCTGGTCGCGGTCCATCTTAGTTGGCGGCGCAATCCACAAACGTGTTGGCAAAGTGGTAGCAAACTTATCAAGCATCTTACCCGTTGCACGGAAATGACCGATGTTCGTCATACAAGAACCAACGAACACTTCGTCAATCTTAGTATCAACCACTGAAGATAATAGCACTGCATCATCTGGATCGTTTGGCGCACAAAGAATCGGTTCTTTGATTTCGTTCAAATCGATTTCGATAATTTCGGCGTATTGTGCATCGCTGTCTGCCTGCATGAGCTCCGGGTTAGCCAACCACTCTTGCATCGCTGTGATCCGGCGCTCGATAGTACGACGATCACCGTAACCCTCGCTAATCATCCACTTTAACATCACGATGTTTGAGTTAAGGTATTCAATGATTGGCTCTTTATCAAGCTTAATGGTACAGCCTGCAGCACTACGCTCTGCAGATGCATCTGAAAGCTCAAATGCTTGCTCAACTTTAAGCTGCTCAAGACCTTCAATCTCAAGGACGCGACCAGAGAAAGCATTGATCTTGCCTTTCTTCTCAACAGTCAACAGACCCATTTCAATCGCTTTATGCGGGATAGCATGTACCAAATCACGTAGCGTGATACCAGGCTGCATCTCACCTTTAAAGCGAACCAAGATTGATTCTGGCATATCAAGCGGCATCACACCGGTTGCAGCAGCGAATGCCACAAGACCTGAACCGGCAGGGAATGAAATACCAATAGGGAAACGAGTATGTGAGTCACCACCTGTACCTACGGTATCAGGTAGTAGCATACGGTTTAACCAAGAGTGAATAACACCGTCACCAGGACGCAGCGCAACACCGCCGCGATTCATAATAAAATCTGGCAGTGTGTGGTGAGTGTTCACATCAATAGGCTTAGGATAAGCCGCTGTGTGACAGAAAGACTGCATAGTCAAATCAGCGCTAAAACCAAGACATGCAAGATCTTTAAGCTCATCACGTGTCATAGGGCCAGTAGTATCTTGCGAGCCTACAGAGCTCATCTTTGGCTCACAGTATTGGCCTGGACGAATACCGCTAACACCACACGCTTTACCAACCATCTTCTGTGCAAGGGTATAACCCTTACCAGTGTCTGCCACATCTTGTGGACGTACAAACTCAGCAGATGCTTCAAGGTTTAATGTTTCACGAGCACGGTCTGTTAGACCACGACCGATGATAAGTGGGATACGACCACCTGCACGAACCTCATCCAACAACACGTCAGTCTTTAGCGAGAACTCAGAGATAACTTCATCAGTGCCATGACGCTTAACGATGCCTTCATATGGATAGATATCGATAACATCGCCCATTTCCATCTTGCTCACATCTAGCTCAATAGGTAGTGCACCAGCATCTTCCATGGTGTTGAAGAAGATTGGCGCAATCTTGCCACCTAAACAGAAACCACCAGCGCGCTTATTAGGCACATTAGGGATATCATCACCCATAAACCACAATACAGAGTTAGTCGCTGACTTACGTGAAGAGCCTGTACCCACTACGTCACCAACGTATACAAGTGGGAAACCTTTAGTTTTTAATGATTCAATCTCTTTGATTGGACCAACAGCGCCAGCTTCATCTGGCACAATGCCGTCACGCGCATTCTTAAGCATCGCAAGTGCGTGCAATGGAATATCAGGACGTGACCATGCATCGGGTGCCGGAGAAAGATCGTCTGTGTTGGTCTCACCTGACACTTTAAATACGGTCAGAGAGATTTTTTCAGCAAGCTTTGGACGAGACAGGAACCATTTAGCATCGGCCCAAGCATGAACAACTTGCTTAGCGTAGTCATTACCAGCTTGCATTTTTTCCACTACATCGTGGAAAGAATCAAACATTAATAGTGTGTGTGATAGCGCTTCAACGGCTAATGGCGCTTGCGCTTCATTATCAAGTTGCGCAATCAGTGGTTCGATGTTGTAACCACCTTGCATTGTGCCTAGCAGTTCAACTGCTCGCTCAGACGATAAGATAGAAGATGAGACTTCGCCTTTAGCGACCGCATCGAGAAAGCCCGCTTTAACATATGCGGCTTCATCAACACCAGGTGGGATACGATTTTCTAACAGATCAAGAATAACTGCTTCTTCACCTGCTGGTGGATTCTTTACCAATTCAACTAACTGTGCCACTTGTTGGGCATCTAATGGCTTAGGGACTACGCCCTCTGAAGCACGTTCTGCGACGTGTTTACGATATGCTTCTAGCACGGCAACCTTCCTCTTTGTTTGGCGTTCTAACAGCGAAACTGCTCGTCTTCAAATTGAAACTGACAGCTCGGCAGGCTCGACCCTTATTTCGAGCGCTATTATACTACAGCTTTACAAAAGTATGAATCGGATCACACTTCAGCAAAAGTAAAACAACACTCAATCGACATCTCGGCCTATACATTAAAGCCATTCGCTGCAAAAGAAAACTAGACCATAGTGTGAAACCTTGATCTAAATTATATAAATCAGATGTTTATGATCATTAAAAACGGTTTTGAGAGGCAATAATTAAGCATAAAACTCTGTGATTATTATAGGGTTAGCAGTATGATTATTTGTTAAATAGGCCATTCTCACCGCTAATATTCACCAAAGTTATAATGAACATAATTGGATACTTATGAGCACACCAGAGCTAAAAGCCGTCATTTTTGACATGGATGGCGTATTAATCGACTCCGAACCTGTTTGGCAAATAGCCATTTTTGAGGTTATGACTAAA
Organism: Shewanella sp. 0m-8; assembly: GCF_052977265.1. Taxonomy (NCBI): domain Bacteria; kingdom Pseudomonadati; phylum Pseudomonadota; class Gammaproteobacteria; order Alteromonadales; family Shewanellaceae; genus Shewanella; species Shewanella sp. 0m-8. The sequence goes on from NZ_JBRIMB010000017.1 coordinate 58,760, forward strand.
CTGGGTTTAAACGTTTCAATGCAAGATATGGCGCTCACAACCGGCCTAAGAATCGATCAAGTCGTCGCTTTTTGGTATGCCCGTTTTCCGTGGAAAAATTACAGTAACCAAAGTACTGCCGACGCGATTGTAGAACAAGTGGTCCGCCACATTACCAGTGATGGTGAACCCATGGCTGGCGTTGTCAATGCATTGCGTTCTTGCAAGCAACATCAGCTAAAAATCGGCCTCGCAACCTCCTCTTCTAGCGATATCATTCACGCCGTTTTAAACAGGTTACAGATAGGATCATACTTTGAAGCAGTTTACTCTGCCGAGCACTTAGCCCATGGCAAACCTCATCCAGAAGTCTATTTAAAGTGTGCAGAGGCGCTCAATATTGATCCCATCAATTGCTTAGCGATAGAAGATTCATTTAATGGATTAATCTCTGCTCGCGCGGCGAATATGCAGACCATTGCCATTCCTGAAGCGCAACTCGCGGCGCAGAGCAAATGGGTCATTGCCCACCAACAACTAAATAGCCTAGAAGAATTACCCGACTTTTTAGCAACGCGTTAAGCAATGCACTCTCAAACAGATAACAGTCAGCGATACAAAAGTAAAAAGCCCATCTGTCGATGGGCTTAAAATCAATATCACTGTGTTTAAAGCGCAGTATTTAAAGCTGTGTGTTTCAAGCGTTGTGTTAACGCCTAATACCAATCAGCGTAAGGTTATAGCCTCTTTACTTATAGCCTCTTTACTTACTGACTCTCAGTTTGTTTTAGCCTCGACTACCAATTTTTACCAATAAACAGGAATACCGTTTTCTCTCCATCATCAGACGCGCCGAAACCCAGTGCCGCCGGGCCCACACTGGTATCAATGCCTAAGTACAAACTGCCTGCATAAATCAGATCATCTAACGACACGCTATCTTTTTGGTTCCACACATTACCCGCCTCGATACTTGTGCCTAGATAAAGCGGATATTCAGTCATGCCCAATATGTCACGACCTAAATCATACTGGTAAACAAAGGCACCAAAAACCTTATGCGCCCCATAGAGTGCGTTCTTGTGATAGCCCGAGAGATTTAAGAAACCACCTAGCTCAGATACGTTGACGGTAAACTCACCATCTTTGTCGACAGTCGCCAAAGAGGCGATACCCACAAACGCATGATTCCCCACACCTACCGCACCACGCCAATCGGCTTCGTACTGCATAGAAAAATCAGAAGAATCACTAACACCATCAAGCTCGTAACTTTCTTTTCGCATATACACATTGAAGGTAAAACGATTACCTGATGTCGGGAAATTAATACTGTTTAAATCATCATAGGCAAATTTGAAATAGCCACCGTAGCCGTCGTAATCGACTTTACCAAAACCCCAAGCATCATTTTCTAAATCACCCATTTCGCCTAGCAGACCCACCTCTACCATGCCGTTTTGAGTGTAATTCATACCTATGCCTATCTCGGTTCGATATGCCGTTTGCCTTAGCTCTAAAACACGATTGTTGTTTTCAAAAAAGCCCCAATCTTTAAGCTCATACTCAAGCCGCGCCCGACTAAAGAAACTCTGATCTTTTTCAAGCGGTTGATAAAACTCAGAGGCGATTAATTTATCAAAACCGAAAGAGACCTCATTGCGCCATTCCCCGCCATTTTCAGTGAGATCTGTCATGGTATAGGCCATATCCAGAGAGATAACGGAATCTAAGCTAAAATCATCTTCCCAACTGAAACCCAGCTGAAAGTAATTAGGCCCCCAAGATTTTGCCTTGGTGCTAACAGTTAACACTCGCCCATCTTCGGTATCGGTAAATTCGGCATCTACACGTTCAAACTTATCCAGCGCATAAACTCTATCTAAGCCAGCTTCTAATGCTTTAACGCTAACAGGTTCGCCCACATTCAATTCTAGGTTATCAGCCAGTAGCTTCTCGCTGACCTTGGAGTCATTGTTATAAATGATTTTGATTAGCGGTCTGTCGATATCAGCTAGCCATTGCTGTCTCTTCGTTTTTTTAGTTGCGATATGCTGCTGGTAATCTTGCTTCCCGACACTGTAAAGCTCAAGCTTATCGCTCTGTTGTCGCGCAGCTATTTCGCCTAATGGTAGCGCAATAGGCATAATGCTGAAGTCAGTTGTACTGAGTTCGCCGATATTAGGACGGATCAAAATATCGTGCTCGGTTAACAGCGCTTTTTGTCTATCAGAACTGGCATTGGTCAAAATAGTGGAAAGCTGATTAAGGACTGCAACTGTGCTGCTAAGCTCAGTTTGCCCCATTAATGGCGAACCAATATCAACCGCAATAACAATATCTGCCCCCATCGCTTTAACAACATCTACAGGCATATTATTAGCAATACCGCCATCGACTAATAGTTTCCCGTCAATCACTGCAGGTTGCAGCGCACCAGGTACCGATGCAGAGGCTTGCATTGCCGCAACGATACTACCCGAGGTTAGCACTACAGGCTCGCTAGTGGCTAAATTGGTCGCCACGGCTCGATAGGGGATCGATAGATCATTAAAGTCACCAAACTGCTGCACCAGGTTAGTCGAACTGCGTAATAGTTGTGACATAGACTGGCCGCGAAGCAGGCCAGCAGGCATTTTCACCTGCTCATCGCTATAGCCGACATTAATGGGTATATTGAACTGATCACGCGTCTCTTTATCACGATAACTTAATGCTTCACGTGGAATGGTATCGGAGTAGCCTTTATCCCAATTGGTATTCATCATGATGGCTTCGATTTCAGCAGCGCTATACCCCAACGCATACATCCCCCCCACATAAGCCCCAATACTGGTGCCCGTTATATAATCGATGGGGATCTGCTTCTCTTCGAGGACTTTAAGCACCCCAATATGGGCAGCGCCCTTTGCACCACCGCCACTCAAGACTAAACCGATTTTTGGACGCTCTTCAGCTACGGAGAAATAGGGGCAACTGATGGCTAAACAAAGAATAATAATTCTATGTATCATAATGACTTATTCGACTCTTCTAATAATGTATTAACGTATTTTATTTAGTGGCTATACGCAAGTAATGGTGGGGATAGATAAATAGACGTGTATTTAAACTTCTACACTTAACGCTTGATTTAATCCCATGTATGACTCTATTTCGGCAAGCGGCATAGGCTTAGCAAAGTAATAGCCTTGAATGACATAACAACCACGACTAAAGACCTGTTCCAACTGCTCATGAGTTTCAACTCCTTCAGCAACGACATCTAGCTTAAGGTTTCTAGCGAGCTCTATAATACTACTGGCGATCGCTTGATCCGCCTTATTAGTGGCGATATCAATAAGAAAAGAACGATCTATTTTTAGGGTGTTAACCTCAAAGTGGCGCAGGTAAGCCAATGATGAATAACCAGTACCAAAATCATCAATCGCAACATCAATCCCTAATGTCTTAAGCTGTTTAAGATGCTGCTTGGCCACCTTAAGCTCTTTCATCAACACGCCTTCGGTGATCTCTAATGATAGCGCCGCCGCAGGCATATTAGTTTCAGCGACGATCTGCTCTACTCCTTTAATAAAATCGGGCTGACGAAAATGCAGTGCAGAAACATTCACCGATACATTAATAGGCTCGACTAATTGCTTGGCCCAGCGCGCGCCATGAATGCAGGCTTCACGCATCACCCAGCGATCTATGTCTACAATAAGACCACAGGCCTCTGCAACTTTGATAAAGATATCGGGGCGAACAAAGCCTTCTTTTGGGTGGTTCCAGCGCAGTAACGCCTCAACTCCAACCAATTTATCATTTTGTAGGATATCTATCTGAGGCTGAAAGTGTAACTCTAACTCATTGCGCTCTATGGCCTTGCGTAGATCCGCTTCAAGGCGAAGGTGATACAGCGCTTCGGCATTACGCTCCACAGAATAGTACTTAAACTTACCCTTACCCTCTTCCTTAGCATGATACATAGCCAAGTCGGCATTCTTGATTAACGCTTCAGGTTGCTTGGCATCCTCTGGCCACAAACTGACACCGATACTGGTTGAGATATAAAACTCTCGACCATAAAGCTCAAAAGGCAACTCTATACTTGCCAAAAGCTGCTCGCAAAGGTGATTGATCATATCCACATCAGGACTATTACGCAGCAAGATAACAAACTCATCACCACCAAAGCGGCACAATACATGCTCGTCTGCAATTAATGCCTGCAAGCGGTTCGACGCCTCAACTAATAGAGCGTCCCCCATGCTGTGCCCATAGGAGTCATTAACATGTTTGAACCTATCAAGATCCAAAAATAGTAGAGCTAAATTACTACCGTCTTTTTCAGACTGATATACAGATTGAGCCAGTTTACTTGAGAGCAATGATCGGTTGGGTAATCCGGTTAATACATCATAATTAGCTAATCGACGTAAGTCGGCTTCAGTACGCTTTCGCTCAGTAATATCAGAAAATACCACCACATAGTGAGTCGCATCGCCGTTGGCATTAAGGATTGATGAAACGTTAAGCCAAACTGCACAACATTGGTTATCCTCTGCATTTACATGGCATTCACCAGCCCAGGTTAGCCCCTGTTGCAACAGAAGGCTAATACTCGAATTGATTTCATCTGCTTGCAACACTTGCGAAAACGGCAGCCCGATCAAGCTATCAGAATCTAGCCCCATCATGTTTTTGGCAGCTTTGTTAGTCACCTGGACTCGCTCTTCGCTATCAAAAATTAGCACTGCTTCAGAGGTATTCTCAAACGCTTGAGCCAATAAATATACATCATCTTTTAGCTTTCTCTGTTCGGTGATATCGCTATATATACCGGCAACACGTTCAATGACTCCCGTAAGATCATTACGCTTTACAGGACGCCCCATCACTCTCACCCATCCCCAGGTGGCATCGGTTCTCCAATAGCGATATTCAACCTCAAACCTATCGGTACGTTCTTGCAGCATATCTTGCCAAGCAGCCATCACTTCGCTAGCGTCTTCTCTATGGATAGGAAATTGCTCTAACTTAAGGTAGACCTGCGCCTCTTTGTTACTCAATAATCCAGCAATATTTTCCAGACAGAATAGATCGCTATCGAGTTGCCACTCCCAGAGCTCTGAGTTACTGCCTTTTAATGCTTGTTTTAAGCGGTTATCACTGTCGGTAAGCGCTAAGTTTATGCTTTTAAATGCCTTAACTTGGCGCTGACGGATAAAGATAATCCCTAAACCAATAAGCAATAAAACCACAAACAGAACGGCTTTAAACCAAGAGGTCTGCCACCAATATTTTTCAACATAAAAGTGATAAGAATAGGGCGTTTTTGACCAAATATCGTTATTTAAACTCAGAATATCAAGTATGTAGGATCCAGACTCTAATCCTGAAATGTTGAGGTGAGACTTACCATCAAGAAAAATATAACTGGCCTCGTCATCTAAAGCCCCCTGCCTTAAGCGGTATTTTAGCTGCAAAGGTTTAGTGTCGAGATAATTGCTACTCGCTAGCTGAAAGCTGACCAACTGTGCCCCAGGCAAAATATGGTAATTATTCTCCGGCAACAACTTCAACTCGGTGCGATCTTCAAAGTAGATCTCTATCGACTCTAGCAATACCGACTCTTCACTGACTCGATTTTTCAGTAAATCAATGTCTAACAACATAGCGCCATCAGGTGTACCGATATACAGCCCATCTTCAGAGGCGAAGTAAGAGCCTTCGTTCAACTCATCACTTATCAAGCCATCTCGCGGTGAAATCGTCATCAATGACCCATCAATGACATTTTGGCGGATCAGCGACCGCGGGCAACCGATTAAACGGTAGTTACGCACCTCTTCAATAAAAAAGATCCCAGGGCAGGTCACATTCCAGCTATCGGTTAGCTTGTTAATCTCACTCGTATGCATATTAAAAGACACTAGCCCATGAGATTCCAACCCTAGCCACAGTTCATCTTCACCAATCTCTTTAATAAAACGAATGTTAGCTGCGCCACCTAGGCTTGATAAGGGCGCCATTTTTGGATGAAAAGTCAGCTGCGAGTCTAGATAGCCTAATATATGTTTACCACCAAGCCATAAACGATTACTGCTATCTCGGGTCACCGCCACAATTTCAATCGCTAGAGCACTATTCAGTGCGCTGCCAATACGCACAGGTTTGGGTTGCTTAAAGCCTTGCTCCCAATAGAAAAGCCCGCTACTGGTTGCAAACCAAATTCGGCCTTCGATTGCGCTATCAAAGTAAGTGTTAAACACCACTTTATATTCGAGCGAGCTCTGGCCACCTGACCAACTGGCAAAGCTTTGGCTGTGAAAGGTCTTTTTGTTAACCACCGACAATCCATTGGTGGTCGATAACAATAAAAAGTCTTCATCTAAGGAGTCGATTTTATAAATACTGTCGTTTAGCGCAACGCCATGGGGATTAATTAAGTAAGATTGCTGAGTAAGCTTGTCGGCTAACATCAGTCCACTATCAGTGCCAAACCACACATGATTGTCTTCGGCATAAATAGACCAAATCACTTCATCTTTTATTCGATAGGGCGCCGCTTTAGTGTATTTGTCTGTTAAAAAATCTGCCTCAACGGTTAAAATGGCCACGCCATCGCCAGAGCCACCAACCCAAATCAACCCCGTATCATCTACCGCAATGTCGTAGGTATAATCGATATTAGATTTAAGTTTTAATTCATTACCATAGAAGGAGCCCGTTTCAGCATCAGGAAACCATCGCAGCAAACCCGCTCGAGTAGAAAGCCATAGATAGCCACGCTTATCTTCGGCAACATTTGTAATATAATATTCGAGTTGCTCAACCTTGGTTATCGACAAAGTTTTTTGGTCGATTTCAAATAAGCCTTTACTTGAGCTTATCCAGGCCCGCCCTGTAGAGTGTTTAAACACATTCTTAATATCTCCCCACTCATCGCGCCATGGCAGCACTTCCAATCTCACACCATTGATATCGCGCACTTCTAGGTGGCTTTCTTTACCGACCAGTAGACGGTTTTCAGACAGAGGCAGCATAATCCGCCATGGGTGATCGGGGTTACTAGGGAGAAAGTTGATCCGCGTAAGAGACATGCTTTGATAGTTAAATCTCAGCAATTCACCATCATAAGTTAAAAAAATACGATCGCCACCACTCTCCTCTACTTGAGAGACAATGCCACCGCCGCGATATTGAGGAAATAATTGTGGGCTACCAAACTCAATAAACTCGTTGGTATAAATATCATAAAGGTAAATTTGATAAGCACCACTAACCAGGATATGACGCTGACTAAGTGGCTCTGCAAGATAGAGAATACTATCACTGAGTTTTGACTTCTCGCCGACCTTATCGATACGGCGGACTTTATGACTACTTACGCGATATAACCCCTCCTCTGTCGCCAGCCAAGTATAGCCGTGTTCATCGAAGCTTATATCCCACACCGTCGCATTAACCAATCCATCATCAGCGTTAAACACCCGCTGCACATCACCGCTGGCCAATGCTGGAGCAACGCATGTCGTAATGAATAACAGAAAACTAAGCCAAACCTTTTTGATTATTATCCCCATCTACTTTATGGCTTTACCAAACAAACCTGAATGTATCATTTAGATAACATAGATTCATCATTTGATTACCTAAAAAGTGCTCTTCCGATCAGTTGATCTTTAAAACTCGCTTTCTTATGGAGTAGATGATGAATTTCTGGCAATAAAAAAGCGCTCAAAAGAGCGCTTTATTGGGTTCAAAGCAATGTTGATTAATTGCTTACTTTTTCTTCTTTGCCTTTGGGTTTGGCAGATCAGTAATTGAACCTTCGTAAATCTCAGCAGCTAAACCCACTGACTCATGCAATGTTGGGTGCGCATGGATAGTCAGTGCTAAATCTTCAGCATCACAACCCATTTCAATGGCTAGGCCGATTTCACCTAGAAGCTCACCACCATTAACACCAACAATAGCACCACCGATAACACGGTGAGTCTCTTTGTCGAAAATAAGTTTAGTCATGCCGTCAGCACAATCAGACGCGATAGCACGGCCACTTGCAGCCCATGGGAAAGTCGCAGTTTCATAAGCAACACCTTGCTCTTTTGCTTCTTTCTCAGTTAAACCAACCCACGCAACTTCTGGGTCTGTGTAGGCAATTGATGGAATAACTTTAGGGTCGAAGAAGTGCTTAAGACCAGAAATCACTTCTGCAGCAACGTGACCTTCATGCACACCTTTGTGTGCAAGCATTGGTTGACCAACGATGTCACCGATTGCAAAGATGTTTGGTACGTTAGTACGCATCTGCTTATCAACGTTGATAAAGCCACGCTCATCAACATTAACGCCCGCTTTTTCTGCGTCTAGACCTTTACCGTTTGGTACACGGCCGATTGCAACCAATACTGCATCAAAACGAACTGGCTCAGCAGGGGCTTTCTTGCCTTCCATTGTTACGTAGATACCGTCTTCTTTCGCTTCAACCGCAGTGACTTTAGTTTCAAGCATCAAGTTGAACTTCTTCTTGATTTTCTTGGTATATACGCGAACAACGTCTTTATCAGCTGCTGGAATAACTTGGTCGAACATCTCAACCACGTCAATCTCGCTACCTAGTGAAGAGTAAACTGTACCCATTTCTAGGCCAATGATGCCGCCACCCATAACAAGTAGCTTGCCAGGAACTTCTTTAAGCTCTAGTGCATCAGTTGAATCCCATACACGTGGGTCTTCATGAGGAATAAATGGCAATTGAATTGGGCGAGAACCCGCAGCAATAATCGCTTGCTCAAAATGAACAACTTTAACGCCATCTTCGCCTTGAACTTCTAGCGTGTTAGGACCTGTGAACTTACCAAGACCGTTAACCACGTTAACTTTACGCATCTTAGACATGCCGCCTAATCCGCTAGTCAACTGACCGATTACTGATTGCTTGTATTCACGAAGCTTATCAAGATCAATTTGAGGCTCACCAAAAACAACACCGTGGCTTGAAACCGCTTTTGCTTCTTCAATGACTTTAGAAACATGAAGCAAAGCTTTAGAAGGGATACAACCTACGTTTAGACATACTCCGCCTAACGTGCTGAAACGTTCAACAATAACAGTATCTAGACCTAAATCTGCAGCACGGAATGCAGCTGAATAGCCAGCAGGGCCAGCGCCTAGTACAACTACCTGAGTTTTGATTTCGTTACTCATGTTTTCCTCTATTCTTTTTATGTCGTTGGTGGCACCGACTTAACGATAAATACCGACTCAACGATAAACTGTGGCCAAATCTTGTAAGGTGGCCGCATTTTAACCTTTGTTTGATGCTGATCACAATCCTAGAAACGCTTAATCTTGCTGATGTTTACTAATAGTGCCAATTCAGCGAATTAGATAAGCTATCTAGAAAATAGGCTGCTTGAATCAAGCAGCCTATTTGGATTAAAGCACTAAGTTAAAGCACTAGGGTACGAATGTCTGACAAGCAGTTATTCAAGTACGTGATAAAGCGAGCACCATCAGCGCCATCAATCACTCGGTGATCGTAAGATAGTGATAGCGGTAGCATCAAGCGTGGCTCGAACTCTTTACCATTCCATACTGGCTTCATATCTGATTTAGACACACCTAAAATAGCTACTTCAGGTGCGTTAACGATAGGCGTAAATGCCGTACCGCCAATGCCGCCAAGGCTTGAGATAGTGAAGCAACCACCCTGCATATCAGCAGCGGTTAGCTTGCCACCACGGGCTTTCTTAGACACTTCTTTCAGCTCATCAGATAGCTCGTGAATGCCCTTCTTGTTCACGTCTTTAAATACTGGAACAACTAGACCATTTGGCGTATCAACCGCAATACCTACGTTAACGTACTTCTTCAAAATTAAGCTTTCGCCATCTTCTGACAATGAAGAGTTAAAGGTTGGGAATGCTTCTAGCGCTTTCGCAACTGCCTTCATGATGAACACAAGCGGTGTGATCTTCATACCAGACTCTTTCTTCGCTTCGGCAGCATTTTGCGCCTTACGGAAAGCTTCTAGTTCAGTGATATCAGCATCATCCCACTGGGTAACATGCGGGATCTTCACCCAGTTACGGTGTAGATTAGCACCAGAAATCTTCTGAATACGTGATAGTGGCTTAACTTCTGTTTCACCAAACTTGCTGAAGTCCACTTTTGGCCATGCAAGTAGGTTTAGCTCGCCGCCACCAGCTGCAGTTTTAACTGCGCCAGACTCAACTTGTTTGATCACCGCTTTGATGTAGTTTTGAACATCTTCTTTAACGATACGATTCTTACGACCAGTCCCTTTAACGTTAGCTAGGTTAACACCCAGTTCACGTGCCATACGGCGGATAACTGGAGAGGCGTGAGCGTATGCATGGTTCTCTACAAAGTCTTCTTTTGCAGCAGGTGCAGAAGCCTGACTAGCAGGAGCTTGGCTAGCAACCGGCGCTACAGCTGGTGCCGGAGCAGCAGCTTGTACAGGTGCAGCAACAGGTGCGCTACCTGCGACTTCAAACGTCATAATCAAAGTACCGGTAGACACTTTGTCGCCTTGAGCGATTTTAATCTCTAATACTTTACCAGCAAAAGGTGCAGGAACTTCCATCGCAGCTTTATCGCCTTCAACACTGATAAGAGATTGCTCTTCAGTAACAGTGTCGCCTACTTTAACCATGATTTCAGTCACTTCAACTTCATCACCGCCAATATCAGGTACATTAATATCTTGTACTGATGGTGCTGATGCCACTGCAGCAGGTGCTGCTACTGGCGCTGCCGCTGCTGGAGCTGCCGCTGCTGGAGCTGCAGAACCTGCAACTTCAAAAACCATCACTAAGCTGCCAGTAGAAACCTTGTCACCAACAGCAACTTTGATCTCTTTAAGTACACCTGCAAATGGTGCAGGAACTTCCATAGAAGCCTTATCACCTTCAACGCTCATCAGTGATTGTTCTTCTGTGATGCTGTCACCAACAGTCACTAAGATTTCAGTCACTTCAACTTCGTCGTCGCCAATATCTGGTACGTGAACTTCTTTTAGCTCAGCCGCTGCTGGAGCCGCAACTGGTGCAGCCTCAACAACTGGCGCAGCTTCTGTTGTAGCTACTGCAGAGTCAGATTCAAAAATCATAATTAATGAATCAGTAGACACTTTGTCGCCTACTACAACTTTAATTTCTTTAACAATACCCGCTTGCGATGCTGGAACTTCCATCGCTGCTTTATCGCCTTCAACAGAGATAAGCGATTGCTCTTCTTCAACCTTGTCGCCTACGCTAACAAGGATCTCTGTTACTTCAACCTCATCGGCACCAATGTCAGGTACATTAATTTCGATTGTCATTTTGTATTGCCTCTTACGCGTATAGCGGGTTTGTCTTGTCAGCGTCGATGTTGAATTTAGCAATTGCAGCTGCAACTACTGACTTTTCAATATCGCCACGTTTAGCGAGTTCATTCAGTGCAGCTACAACAACGTAGCCAGCGTTCACTTCAAAGTGACGACGTAGGTTTTCACGGCTGTCTGAACGACCAAAACCGTCTGTACCTAGTACTTTGAATGATTCAGAAGGCATAAATGCACGAACTTGTTCTGCATAGTTCTTCATGTAATCGGTTGCCGCAATTGCAGGTTCGCTGCCCATTACTTGAGTAATGTACGCGGTCTTTTGCTCAGCTTCTGGGTGCAGCATGTTGAAACGCTCAACATCTTGACCTTCACGAGTTAGCTCGTTGAAAGAAGTCACAGAGTAAACATCAGATGCTACATCGTACTCTTCACTCAAGATTTGAGCCGCTTTACGTACTTCGTTCATGATAGTACCCGAGCTCATTAACTGAACCTTGTTGCTACCAGTGTACGACTCAAGCTTGTAGATACCTTTACGAATACCTTCCTCGCTGCCTTCTGGCATTGCAGGCATCGCATAGTTTTCATTCATCAGCGTCAAGTAGTAGAACACGTTTTCTTGGTCGCCATACATACGGCGGATACCGTCTTGCATGATAACGGCTAGCTCATACGCGAATGTTGGGTCGTAAGAGATACAGTTTGGAATCGTGTTCGCTTGAACATGGCTGTGACCATCTTCGTGCTGTAGACCTTCACCGTTCAATGTTGTACGGCCTGCTGTAGCGCCTAATAGGAAGCCACGAGCTTGCTGATCACCTGCCATCCATGCCATGTCGCCAACACGTTGGAAACCAAACATTGAGTAGTAGATGTAGAATGGGATCATAGGTAGATCGTTAGTGCTGTATGACGTTGCCGCAGCAACCCATGAAGACATAGCACCTAACTCGTTGATACCTTCTTGCAATACTTGACCAGAAGTCGCTTCTTTATAGTAAGACACAACACTGCGATCTTCAGGCGTGTATTCCTGACCGTGCGGGTTGTAAATACCGATTTGACGGAACAGACCTTCCATACCAAAAGTACGAGCTTCATCAGCAATAATAGGAACGATGTTCTTACCAATGCCTTTATTCTTTAGCAAGATGTTCAAAGTACGAACAAATGCCATAGTGGTAGAGATTTCACGCTTTTGCTCAACAAGCAAAGGAGCAAACTCTTCAACTGCAGGTAAGTCTAACGGCTTAGTGAAGTTAGGCAGACGCTGTGGCGTATAACCGTGCAACGCGTCACGACGAGCGTGTAGGTACTTATACTCTTCAGAACCTTCTTCTAATTGCAGATAAGGTAGTTCAGATACTTTCTCATCGCTTAGTAAGTCTTCAAGGCCAAGACGGTTACGTAACTGTAGTACGTGAGTCATGTCCATCTTCTTCACGCCGTGAGCAATGTTCTTGCCTTCAGCCGCTTCACCCATACCGTAACCTTTAACTGTTTTAGCTAAGATGACTGTAGGCTTGCCTTTAGTTTCTTGGGCATTTTTGAATGCCGCATAAAGCTTAGATGAGTCATGACCACCACGTTTAAGCGCGAAGATCTCTGCATCTGTCATGTCAGATACAAGGGCCGCTGTTTCTGGGTACTTACCGAAGAAATGCTCACGTACATAAGCACCATCTTTAGATTTGAATGTCTGGTAATCACCATCGATTGTTTCATTCATAAGCTGTAACAGCTTACCCGTGGTATCTTTAGCAATCAGTGAATCCCAGTTGTTACCCCAGATCACTTTAACTACGTTCCAGCCTGCGCCTCTAAATAGGCCTTCAAGCTCTTGAATAATCTTACCGTTACCCATAACAGGACCATCGAGGCGCTGTAGGTTACAGTTAATTAGGAAGCAAAGGTTATCTAGCTTTTCACGTGAAGCGAAAGAGATAGCACCACGAGATTCTGGCTCATCCATCTCGCCATCACCTAGGAAGGCATATACGCGCTGCGCTGAAGTATCTTTTAAGCCACGGCCATCTAGGTACTTAAGGAAACGAGCCTGGTAAATAGCAGACATTGGGCCAAGACCCATAGATACTGTCGGGAACTGCCAGAATTCAGGCATAAGCTTAGGGTGCGGGTATGATGGAATACCTTTGCCATCAACTTCTTGACGGAAGTTATCTAACTGATCTGCAGTCAAACGGCCTTCAACAAATGCGCGCGAGTAGATACCAGGAGATATATGACCTTGGTAATAAACTAAATCACCACCGTCAACTTCGTTCGGAGCTCTGAAGAAATGGTTAAAACACATTTCATAGAATGAAGCCGCCGATTGGTAAGACGCCATGTGGCCGCCGAGGTCTAAATCTTTTTTAGACGCACGCAGCACGATCATGATCGCGTTCCAACGGATAATTGAACGCAAACGGCGCTCAATTGTTGTATTACCAGGATATGCAGGCTCTTGGCTCGTAGGAATAGTGTTGACGTAGTTGGTAGTAATACCCGTCGCCATATCGACACCGTCGAGACGTGCCTTATCAAGTACTTGCTCAAGTAGATACTGAGCACGCTCAACACCTTCTTCGCGTACAACTGATTCTAAAGCAGACAACCACTCATTAGTTTCTAGTGGATCAACGTCATTTAGCATATGTTCAGACATTTGCAGTCCTTTCCTATACGTAATACCTAAGGCACCATTGTCAGTGCTTAGTGTATTTAAATAATAAAAATATGGTTTGGTGACAAGCTTTTGCTCAAAACTGAGTTAGCTTAAACACCACTCTTTAAGCGACGCAGGCTACGCTGCAATCGACTGTCTTCTTCCCGTACAGCCAACATCACTTCTTCAATGTAACTTAAGTGTTCATTGGAAGCTTCGCGTGCTGCTTCTGGATCTCGGCGAATGATGGCTGCGAGTAGTGCTCGCCTGTGGTCATTTGCCGTAGTAGAGGCTTCTTCGCGTCGGCTTAAAAGCTCTAAGTTCTGTGCCACGTTTTTGTGCAGCACAGGGGATAAACTTAATACAAGATGCAGCATAGCCACATTATGTGATGCTTCGGCTACTGCACGGTAAAAACGCACAATGGCATTAGCTTGCTCTTCAATCTCTTTCGCTGCTTCTACTTCTAAAATGGTGCGCTTGATATTTTGCATATCAGCGTCGTTACCACGAAGTGCAGCAAAATACGCCATCATGCCTTCAGTGGCATGACGAAACTCCAGCAAGTCATACTGACTTTCTGAATCTGAGTGCATAAGTTCAACGATTGGATCGGCAAGACTTTGCCAAAGCTGTTCTTTTACATAGGTTCCGCCGCCTTGGCGACGCATTAACAAGCCTTTTGCTTCTAGCTTTTGAATCGCTTCACGCAAAGAAGGTCGAGAGACTTCAAACTGCAACGCCAGTTCACGTTCTGGGGGGAGCTTCTGTCCTGGTTGGATACTACCTTCCAAGATCATCTGCTCTAACTGTCCCATAATGACGTCAGAAATTTTTGGCTGGTTTATTTTGCTATAAGCCATACTGGGCCTCAGCTCCTATTGTAAATTGGTCTTACCAATTTAATTGACTGAGCGCACTTTATCAAATCACACTTTGGAAGTCCAGTTAGTGATCTCCATCAAATCTATGCGCGATGTGTGAGCATAGCTGATTTTTTTCACTATGGGGTCAGACCAATGTGCCAAAATTGACAATTAGCGCATTGATAATAATTATTATAAGCAATTAAACATGGAGAGATTTTTGGTAAATGGATAAGGATTAAAAGAGAATGCGCGATCAGTTAAATGTCGATAAATCGCGCAACTTTCGGTTTAGGTAATTCGATAAAACTAAATTTAACACCTGCTATTTTTTCATTAAAAACACAACCACACGCTCATTAATTAACCACGCCAAATATCGTCATTAGTGAAAGTACGGTAATCAGCAAAATAAAATTACGCTTACTTAACTGCAGTAATGAGATAGTCGATTGCAAACAGATGGGGGCAGACGATGACTCAGGTAATGTTTCTGCTGCTATAGCAACATGCATAATCGTGTCACGCGCTGATGATTTGGGATTTAATGCGTGTGACAACCAGGCCGAAATAGCCTGTCTGAAATGGCCGCTTAATACGTAGCCAAATGAGAACACTCGGCTCGGGATCCAATCAAGTACAAACAACAGGTTATCGACTAACGGTAGTGGAGTTTCATATTGACGACTCTGCTCACTATAAAAGCGCACGGTGCAATACAGTACTGCGCCAACGGGCCCTAATATAATAAGATAAAGTGCAATGGCGCCATAATAACGGTAATTAATCCACGCCACACTTTGGCCGACCTTCTCACCCAGTTCTTTTTCATTCACTGAATCTAAGCTTTGACTCGGATCCAACTCGTTCGCGTAAATGAAACAAGCTTGCGAGTCTGCTCGGCAAGCAGCTTGAATGTAGCGTTTAAATGCCTGCCTCTGGGCATTATGGCTAAAACACAATACGGCTATCGCCACCCATAAGGCAACGCTCACTGCGCCCCACAACATGCCCGATGCAAGCCATGACAACAGATAAACGATGATTGCCGGTAACAAAATAGCCAGAGCCATCATTGGCAATGACTGATCCTGTTGCTCATTAACCAATGATTTATGGTACCTAGACAATAAAGCATCGAACTGCCAGCGATCAGGCAATAATCGTAATCGTTCAACTAAAATTGCAACTAATAACGCAAACAAAGCCATAGCATATACCTTAAATGTTAACGCGCTAACCACTGACCTCTTTACTGCTTGGTCAAATAGTAGCGCCTAATTCCAGCACCTAATTCCTGCACCTAGTTACAGCGCTGCTTTAAAACGCTGCCAATCAAAACTTGTTCCCGGGTCGGTTTTCCGACCCGGCGCAATATCACTGTGGCCTGTAATACGCGTAGGCGTAATGTCAGGATAATTGAGCATCAAGCTGTGAGTCAGCTCAATTAACTTTTGGTACTGCCTATCCGAATAAGCCGCAGTATCCGTCCCCTCAAGTTCGATACCAATTGCAAAATCATTACAATTACTACGACCGGCAAACTCAGACACACCAGCATGCCAGGCTCTATCATCACACGATACATACTGCACTAGCTCGCCATCACGCCGAATTAAAAAGTGCGCCGATACGGCCAAGCCTTGCAAATCTTTAAAACTCGCATCGGCTTCAATATCAAGCGTCCCCTGAAATAACTGGTCGATATAAGGCTCCCCAAAACAGCCTGCTGGCAGACTAATATTGTGGATCACCAGTAAACTAACTTCATTATCAGGTCGTTGATTACAATGCGGTGAAAGGCAGAATCGTGCCTGAGTCACCCAGCCATCGAGTAAATTCAGTGACAAAACAGAGATCCTAAAGCAAAAATAATAGATTCACTTTAGCAGTTTTAACCCTATGAATATAGTCGCGCTTTTGAGATATATCATCCCAAAAAAAGCAACAATTCCAGAGCATAAGCCGCAATAATGCTAACTCTCCCCCTAAAACTTTATGTTAAGATTAAAGGCACTATTAAAGCGTGCCCATGTATACAACAGTTATAACCGCAGTTAGATGCCAGTTATATCAGTTATATGCCAGTTATAAGTCAGTAAGGACAGCCCACCATGCTTGAAAATGATATTCGACTCTCAGTCAAAGCAGCTTTGGATGAAGATTTAGGCCACCAAGGTGCCAATTCAAATCTCACTTCAACACAGAGATCCGATGCAGACATCACTGCACTGCTTATTCCAGCCGACAAAATTGCACAGGCAAGCTTAATCACCCGAGAAGAAGGGGTGTTTTGTGGCAAGGCCTGGGCTGAACAGGTTTTTAATCAGTTAGGTAGCGAAGTAGCACTGCATTGGCATGTGGATGACGGCGATTTAGTCCTGCCTAATCAACTTTTATGTGAGCTTGAAGGTCCAGCCAGAGCCATCCTAACCGGAGAGCGCACGGCGATGAACTTTATCCAAACATTATCTGGTGTGGCCACGCTCACAAAGCATTATGTTGATAAGCTTGCAGGCACCCATACTCGCCTGCTCGACACCCGTAAAACGATTCCCGGCCTGCGCACAGCACAAAAATATGCCGTTAGCTGTGGTGGCGGCCAAAATCATCGCATCGGTTTATTCGATGCATTTCTGATTAAAGAGAATCACATCATGGCCTGTGGCAGCATAGCCAAGGCAATTGCAGCGGCCAGAGCGTTACGCGCCGATAAACCTGTCGAAGTTGAAGTTGAAAGTATTGATGAGCTAAAGCAGGCTCTTGATGCCCAATCCGACATAGTGATGCTAGATAATTTTGATATCACCATGATGATAGAAGCAGTTGAGCTTAATAACAGCTATAAAGCCAGAGGCCTAGGCGTAAAACTAGAAGTCTCAGGTGACGTCACTATCGACACTATTGCTAACTTTGCCAAAACCGGTGTCGACTTTATTTCCGTCGGCGCGTTAACAAAGCACGTTCGCGCACTGGATCTGTCATTAAGACTTAAATAAACACAGCTTAACCGCAGTTAAGCTGTAAAAAAGGTTGGCGAGCGCTAACCTTTTTACTTTTAAAGAACTAGCCAACTGCCCGTTACTTCTCCACGCTTTTTACCTATCTTCACTTTTAACTGTAATTAAAGCGCACGACTGTGATTCTAATACTCGACTCTCTAAAACATCAAAAATAAAGCCTAAAAGACTATAAAAGACTGTATTTAGTTATCACATCTTATCGCATAAATACGAAACAGTTATGACTCTTCATTTAAACACGCTGATTGAATCAAAGAATAATTATTAATCATCGAAATACTGGCTAGCTGACTTAATATCAATAAACCTACGTTTGAATTCTTATGTTATTTAAACGCTAAGCTATGCTTATTCAAACAGTTGCATTTTATCTAATGGATTATTAAGTCACCATAATTGAGCCCAACCTTTAGCAATATCTGTCAAATATCTAGTACTTAGCTTCCGTCCTCACCAACAAACCAGAACTGCAGTATTAACTATTTTAGCGTAAAAGCATCAACAAGAGTCTTGATGTAGATTCGATTCCCCACCACACCATAGCTACCAATACTTATAAAAAACGAACAAAACCGTTTTTTAAACTGAGGCTAAATGAACCTACACTTCAGTAAATAAACCAATGACAAAAGGTTCAAAAAAATGACACCTTCACCACATACGTCAATATACAGTCGACACAAACACAACTCTCGCAACCTTTTTACTAAAAAACCTCCATTTTCAGAAAAAATCATAATTAGATGGATACTTTATAGCAATCCGGTATTCCATTTTCATTAACTTTGTACTAACTTGCACTTAGGCAAATAGCCGCCTTGATTCACCTGTTATTAATGTAAATAGAGAGAAAGCTTAAATAACTTTTTGACTGTACAAATTACAATCAAATTTTGTTGGCAGTATTTATGCCAATGTATGTACAAATTTAATACTCTGCATACATGAGCAAAATCACTTTATTAACAACTAACCAGGTAATCACATAACTAAAATTTGATATAAGATAGACACTGATACCTCTCGTCGCGCTAGTCATCATTTATTCATGATTAGCATGGAGCTTCATGATTAGCATGGAGCAATGCGATGTGCTAACGCAGGAGCATCAAGCAAGGTTGAAGCACTATTTACACTGAATATATTTTTGGATACGCGCTTAATCCAATTATTAAACCCGTGCTAATCATATCTATGACTAGCGGTGATTAATAATTTACGAGATAACTAATCGAAATACCATGATTAGGTCGCTCCCCAAAAACTTCAAAGCTTTCTAATGGAGATAGATATGAAACAGTTACAAATGAACAAAGCTAAGGGCTTCACCCTAATTGAATTGATGATCGTAGTAGCGATTATCGGTATTTTGGCAGCAATCGCATTGCCTGCTTATAAAGATTATGTGACATCGGCTGAAGGTGGCGCAGCAATGAAAGGCTTGACTGCTTTTGCTCAAAAATCGCAAACTTGTATTCAAACAGGAATAGGCTGTAGTGGTACAACTAACCCTATGACGGCAGAAATAGCAAAAAACAGTAAACTAACAGGCACAGCTCCAGCTAAAGGGACTGGAACAACTTTAACTTGGACAGACAGCACTTGTGTTTTAACTGCAACATTTGATGATGTTGGTGGTGTCGCTTATGCAGTAACCAAAGATACTGCAGATAAACTTTGTGCTCAAGGTGCTGGCTTACCAACATCTTAGTAATCGAAAATCAAACAACGGGGTTATACGTTAACTTCCGTTGTTTGATGTATAGATACTAAATAAATAATTAAGTAAATTGGGAAGAGAATAATGCCTACAACGGGGCTTCATTTAGGACTATCAACCCTCTTTATTCGTAAAAATTTGCTCACTGAGGAGCAGATAGCACTCGCTATCGCTAAATCCCGTAAAAATAAAACATCACTTGTTTCTACTGTTATCTCTGAAAACCTAATCGATGCCCGGAAAATTGCCGAACTCTGTTATGACGAGTATGGTACGCCGCTGTTGGACCTGAACGAATTCGATATTAATTCTATCCCCGAAGAGTTTCTCAATAAGAAGCTGATCGAAAAACATAAATGCCTACCGCTATTTAAACGCGGCAATCGCCTCTATATCGCCACATCCGATCCCACCAATATTGCAGCGTTAGAAGATTTTCAATTTAGCGCGGGTCTGCACGCTGAAGCGATTTTGGTTGAAGATGACAAGCTCACCAAAGCGCTAGAGAAAGTGTTAGAAGATGATATTAGCGGCCTAGATCTTGATAATATCGATGCCGACGCCTTAGCTGGCATTGAGGTAACCGATACAAATAAACGTGATGACGAGCAAGATAATGACGGCAAAGATGACGCGCCAATTGTCATCTATATCAACAAAATTTTAACTGACGCCATCCGTAAAGGTGCTTCAGACTTACACTTTGAGCCTTACGAGAAGCGTTATCGCATTCGCTTTCGTATCGATGGCATCTTGCATGAAGTCTCCGAGCCGCCGGTTAACTTATCAGGCCGTATATCTGCCCGCTTAAAAGTGATGTCAAAGCTTGATATCGCCGAGCGCCGCGTACCGCAAGATGGCCGTATTAAGATGAAACTATCGCGCACAAAATCTATTGATTTCCGTGTTAGTACCTTGCCCACCATCTGGGGCGAGAAGATTGTAATGCGTATCTTAGACTCCTCATCTGCCCAGCTCGGTATTGAGAAACTCGGTTATGAAGATGACCAAAGATTATTGTATGAAGATATGCTGCAAAAGCCTCAAGGGATGATCTTGGTGACTGGCCCTACGGGCTCAGGTAAAACCGTCTCGCTTTATACTGGCCTTAACATTCTTAACACCGAAGAGCGCAATATCTCGACCGCCGAAGATCCAGTCGAAATTAACTTAGAAGGCGTAAACCAGGTCCATATTAACCTTAAAGCAGGGTTAACTTTCGCATCGGCACTGCGCTCATTCCTGCGTCAAGATCCTGATGTGGTGATGGTAGGTGAGATCCGAGACCTGGAAACCGCTGAAATAGCCATTAAAGCAGCGCAAACCGGACACTTAGTACTATCGACCCTGCATACAAATTCTGCGGCTGAAACTTTAACCCGCTTAATCAATATGGGGGTGCCCGGCTATAACATCGCTAGCTCAGTTAATTTGATTATCGCTCAGCGCCTATCAAGACGCCTATGCCCAACCTGTAAAGCCCCGGAAGATATCCCAGGCGATGAGCTATTAAAGCTCGGTTTTAGTCAGCAACAAGTCGATACAGGCATAACACCCCACAAACCTGTCGGATGTGATCTCTGCTCAGGTGGCTATAAAGGCCGTGTCGGTATCTATGAAGTGATGAAGATGTCAGATGAAATTGCGCGCACGATTATGGAAGGCGGCAACTCGCTACAAATTCTCAAACAAGCGAAAAGCCAGGGCATGCGTGATTTGCGCGATTCAGGCCTGTTAAAGGTTATTCAAGGCGTCACCAGTATCGCAGAGATTAACCGCGTCACCAGCTTTTAATCGACACCATTAATAGACATCATTAATAGACACAATAAAATGGCTTCAGCCTTAAAATGTGCAGCTCAAAATTAACCGACATGAAGCGTTACCTAAAATAACAATTATAAAATCACGAAATAGAATAACGATATAAAGGGCCGCTATGGCAATTGCAACTAAAACCTCTAAGCAGTCTCGTGAAAGAAAAAAAACCAAGAGTGAGCCTAAGGTTGTCACTTATGAGTGGAAAGGCACCAATCGCGATGGCTCAAAAACTTCTGGTGAGCTAAGAGGTGTTTCGAGCGCTGAAATTCGCGCTCAATTAAAAAGCCAAGGTGTAACCCCAAAGCTGGTAAAAAAACAAGCAGCACCACTTTTCAAACTTGGCGACCCAAAAATACAGCCCATGGATATCGCCATGGTCACCCGGCAAATTGCCACCATGTTGGCGGCAGGCGTGCCTCTTGTGACCACAATTGAGTTACTTGGACGCGGCCATGAAAAAGCCAAAATGCGTGAACTGTTAGCAACTATTCTTAGCGAAATCCAGTCTGGTGTACCTTTATCAGATGCTCTTCGCCCACACAGAAAATACTTCGATGAACTCTATGTGGATCTTGTCGCAGCGGGCGAGCACTCAGGCTCCCTCGATACCGTTTTCGATCGTATTGCCACTTACAGAGAGAAATCTGAAGCACTTAAATCGAAAATTAAAAAGGCCATGTTTTACCCGGCCGCGGTTGTTATCGTAGCAATTTTGGTAACGGCTTTATTACTACTATTTGTAGTGCCACAATTTGAAGAAATTTTTAAAGGTTTTGGCGCTGAGCTTCCCGCATTTACTCAATTTGTATTGGTTATCTCCCGTGGACTTGAAAGCTCTTGGTATTTCTTTGTTGCCGCTATCGCTATTACTGTTTTTGCTTTTAAAAAAGCACACCTAAACTCACAGCACTTTCGTGATCAAGTTGATGCATTTCTTTTAAAAATACCAGCCATTGGTCCCATCCTTCATAAAGGCGCTATGGCTCGCTTTGCCCGCACCTTAGCCACCACCTTTGCCGCCGGAGTGCCATTAATTGAAGGTCTTGAGTCTGCCGCTGGCGCATCGGGTAACGCTGTGTATCGTAAAGCGATATTGAAAATTCGCACCGAAGTGATGTCGGGCATGCAGATGAACGTCGCCATGCGCACAACCGGTCTGTTCCCTGATATGCTAGTACAGATGGTGATGATTGGTGAAGAGTCAGGATCGCTAGATAATATGCTCAACAAAGTGGCTAACATCTACGAGATGCAGGTAGATGATGCCGTTGATGGCTTATCAAGCCTGATAGAACCGATTATGATGGTCGTCATCGGCACCGTTGTTGGCGGCCTAATTGTTGCCATGTACTTGCCAATTTTTGAAATGGGTAAGGTTGTAGGTGGTTAACTCGCAAGTTTAATTTACAATTTAAGAATAATAATGACTGAACTAATTTCTGTTTTTAGCCAAACCCCCTGGCTTTTTATCGCACTAAGCTTTATTTTTGCCGCTGTTATCGGCAGCTTTTTAAACGTAGTCATTCATCGTATGCCGGTAATGATGAAGCGTGAGTGGCAGCAAGAATGCAATCACTACTTAAGTGAATACAAAAAAGAAGTGTTCGATAGCAATAAAAAACAGCTTGAAGCGCCAATCGATGCTTTTCCTGAAAAATACACCCTTGCCGTGCCCGGCTCTGCTTGCCCTAAATGCAAAACCAATATCAAACCGATGCATAACCTGCCCATTTTTGGCTGGTTAATGCTAAAGGGCAAATGCGCGGCATGTAGTAATCCTATTTCGGCTCGCTACCCTATTGTTGAACTCATTACTGGCGCACTCGTTGCCTTTTTAGCCTGGCATTTTGGTCCCACATTAGAGTTTGCGCTAACCACTTTACTGACATTTTGTCTTATCGCGTTAACCGGGATAGATCTAGACGAAATGTTACTGCCAGACCAGATTACTCTGCCGTTATTATGGCTGGGGCTCATCATCAACTTAAGTGGTACCTTTGCGACAACATCAGATGCCTTAATAGGTGCAGCAGCAGGGTACTTGAGCTTATGGAGCGTGTTTTGGCTGTTTAAACTGCTTACTGGTAAGGACGGCATGGGCTATGGCGACTTTAAGCTGTTGGCCGTTTTTGGCGCCTGGTTTGGCTGGCAAGTGCTGCCTTTGGTTATCTTACTGTCATCACTTGTTGGCGCCATAGTCGGTATCGCACTTATCGTGTTCAAAAAATTAAATCATGGTAACCCGATCCCGTTTGGACCTTACATCGCTGCTGCTGGCTGGATAGCGATGATCTGGGGCGAAAGCATTACCAACTGGTATCTTTCTACCTTATAGAGGGTCGTAAAGAGTAAAGGAGTCACTATGGCTGACTATATAGTTGGACTAACAGGCGGGATAGGTAGCGGAAAAACCACTGTCGCAAATCTTTTTGCTGAGCTCGGGATTACGCTCGTTGATGCCGACATTATCGCCCGCGAAGTGGTAGCTAAAGGCTCTACAGGTCTTATCAAAATTGCAGAACACTTTGGCTCAGACACGCTACTCGCTGACGGTAACCTTGATCGTGCAAAGCTTAGAGAAAAGATATTTTCAAATAACGCCGAGCGACTATGGCTAAATAACCTATTACACCCAATGATTAGAGAATCAATGCTGCAGCAGTGCAAAAATGCACAATCAGATTATGTAATTATGGTTGTACCCTTGCTATTTGAGAACGGGTTAGATAGGTTAGTAGATCGAACACTTCTGGTGGATATTTCGCCGGAGCTGCAGCAACAAAGAACGATTAGCAGAGATGCGGTTACTGCAGAGCAGGTAAAAAATATAATAGGTAGTCAGGCTTCTAGAGCTGAGAAACTGTCAAAAGCTGATGATGTCATAGACAACCATGGAGAGATATCGGCGTTAAAGTGCAAGGTACACGCACTACATAACTTTTATTTAAAATTATCCAGTAATTCTTGAATAACGCCATGACTGAATTGATCTATGAACAACCTCTGAACGAAAAAACTCGTAGTTACTTGCGCCTAGAATACTTGGCTGAGCAACTACAGGCTAACCTAGATCAAGATCATCAGCATCGCTGTTTTTATCCCCTTTTCTCATTGTGTGAACTTACCGAGCGCTGCGATTACCGCGGTGAAGTGCTCAAAGATTTAGATAGGCAACTGTTTGCCTTATCAAAATGGCAATCTCTACCCACTATCAATGATGAGCAAGTTGAGCTTTACATCTCAAAGTTGAGTACGTGTAGAGACATATTACAAGCCGCTCAACGCCCAGGTCATGAACTAAAGCATGACCGCTTCTTGTCTGCATTGAGGCAAAGATTCAATATGCCCGGTGCGAGTTGCAATTTCGACTTACCACAACTGCATTATTGGTTAGCAAAACCGTGGCAGGTTCGCCAAAGTGAATATCAAGATTGGGTGGGTCAGTTTGCAAGCATACTGTCACCGGTAAAATTACTGCTAGATTTAACAAGGCAAACTACACAATACCAAGTAAAACAAGCTAGTGGCGGCTTTTACCAAGGCAATAGTAAACAGCCTTTATCACTGATAAGAGTCAAACTCGCCGCCGAACAGGGCTGCTATCCAACCATTAGCGGACATAGAAACCGCTACGCGATACATTTTGTACAATTCGACCAACAGAAGCATTCTGACCAAGCGATCGAATTCGAGTTGGCAACCTGCACTTAACGCTTTAAAATCTACTTATACACTTTTAAACGTCAGGCTCTAAGCTGACAAGGTTCATTATGTCTTTAACCGTAAAATGCCCGACTTGCCAAAAGCCCGTAACCTGGAATGCTGAATCTGAGTTCAAGCCATTTTGCAGCGAACGCTGTAAATTAATCGATCTTGGAGATTGGGCGTCAGAGAAAAATGCCATCCCAGTAAAATCAGAGTTCGATCCTGAAATGCTAGATCAATTAGGCTACGACGAGGATGACTTTTTTCTAGATAAAAACCCATTTGAAGATGATAAAAACCAATGAGCAAACTGATCCACGTTGCTGTTGGAGTGATCCAAGATAAAAATCAACGCATCTTATTGGCAAAGCGTCCTGAACACCTACACCAAGGCGGAAAGTGGGAGTTCCCTGGTGGTAAGGTGGAAAAGTCAGAGACGACTTCAGAAGCGCTCATTAGAGAGCTTAAAGAAGAAGTAAACTTAGACGTAAATGCTACCGAACCCATGATGGAAATCCACCATGACTATGGTGATAAGCAAGTCTTCTTAGATATCCATTGGGTAACCAATTTTAGTGGTGAGGCAAAGGGCTTAGAAGGCCAGCTAGTCAACTGGGTTGAAAGAGAACAACTCAGCCAGTACGAATTCCCCGATGCCAATAAAGCCATCTTAGAAAAGATCCTTAGCTAGAGTTAACCTCAACGATTACAAACGAAAAAGCCCGCTACATAGTAGCGGGCTTTTTTGCTTCTCTTTCGAGAATCCTTTTTTGTCTTCACTTTTACAAAAGTGAAATAAAAGTGGCGCCTACTCTCGTAGTTCGCGCAGCGAACACATGGGGGTGAAAGTTGGGCGCTTTGAATACGCAGTATTCAGTCTGACTTGAACGCGGAGTAACTTGTTACGAAGCTGGGGAACCCGCTCAGCGGCGGGCGACCGTCATGGATGACGGAAGTGTCGATTATGCAGGAGCAATAATCTACTCGACGTTGGAAGTGGCTCTTTTCAGCGTTCGCATATACGAAAAAATCCCGTTGCGTTAGCAACGGGCTTTATCGCTTCTCTTTCGAGAATAATTTGGCGCCTGGAAATGACCTACTCTCACATGGGGAGACCCCACACTACCATCGGCGATATTGCGTTTCACTTCTGAGTTCGGAATGGATTCAGGTGGTGCCACAACTCTATGGTTTCCAGACAAATTCTGTATTACTTTCAGTTTTCAAAAAACTAAAGGTAAAAAATTTTAGAAAGCTGTTACTCGCCTAAGCAAGTAATTGAAATTAAGTTATTGAGTCTACACTACATTAAGCGTCACTCTTTTCAGAGTTAGTTCTAATTTTGATGATGTAAAAACATCAGTCTCATAAAACCCATTAGGGTTGTATGGTTAAGCCTCACGAGTCATTAGTACAAGTTAGCTCAACGCCTCACAACGCTTACACACCTTGCCTA